>CAZKSK010000142.1:0-6268 GCA_964555225.1 uncultured Bacteroides sp. | reverse complement strand
CAAGGGAGATAGAACAACAGATCAAACAAATTTGTTGACTACATTATCGGTCGAGCAGGAACTTTTTGATGGTTTGAAAGTAAAGGGCGTTTTTGCTTACGACTATACAACAATTTTTAATAAAAATTGGTCGGAACCGCCTTCTACTTATTATACAATCAACCTTTCGACAAATCCTTATTCGTTTGAAGAGGTAGCAAGTACTGTTAAGCACTCATTGTATCAGTCTCAAACAACCTGGAAGAATTATACTGGACAAGGAATTATCACCTATGATAAAACAATTGATAAACACAATATTTCAATGCTGGGTGTTTTTGAAGCACGGAAAACAAATTACATTGGATTTTGGGCTTCTCGTTCAAATTACGAATTACCCATCGATGAGTTGGATTTCGGGAGCGCAGAGAAAGATTATCAATCTAACGGTGGTAATTCAGGAGAAACTTCTCAGGTAGGATATGTTTACCGTTTATCCTATAACTATAACCAAAGATATTTGCTGGAGCTTGCAGGACGTTACGATGGACACTACTATTTCGCGCCTGGTAAAAAATATGGTTTTTTCCCATCATTTTCTTTGGGATGGAGAATTTCAGAAGAATCGTTTATGGCAGGAATGGATAAGATTGACAACCTGAAACTTAGAACTTCATGGGGACAGTCGGGTAACCTTGCAGGGGGTGCTAACCAGTATTCCAATTCGTTTGTATTATATGGTAATTCATACCCTTTTGGAAATACACCTACCCAGGGTATATATGCCGAGAGAGAGGGAAATCCGAATATCACCTGGGAAAAAGCTAACAAATTTAATATTGGGCTTGATTTCACCTTGTTTGAAGGATTAATCTCAGGAGAGGTGGATTATTTTAATGAAAAACGGGATAACATGTTGTTAAGTCCTGCTTCCACTGTGCCAGAAGAATATGGAATTGCGTTGGGACAAGTGAATGCAGGTAAAATGAAAAACAACGGTATTGAATTTTTGCTGCGTGGCAACAAAAGATTTAATAATGGACTAAATGTTGGAATAACTGGTACATTTACCTATGCACATAACGAATTGATAGAAGTCTTTGAAAACCCGGTAACCGCAAATGATCCGTTACGTTCGCGAACAGGTCATGAACTTGGCGCATTTTTTGGATTGACAGCTGACGGATTATACCAGGTATCGGATGATAAAAACGGCGATGGTTTAATTACTACTGAAGACGGATTTCCGGAAAATAAACTCGGAGGCATTCTTAAACCGGGGAGTATAAAATATGTAGACACTAATAAAGATGGCGTTATTGATTTAACAGATGAAAGCAAAATTGGTCGCCCGGCAGTTCCTGAAATTATTTATAGTCTGTCAGCCAATTTATCGTATAAAGGATTTGACTTGAATGTGATGTTCCAGGGAGCAGAACGTACTTCAACATTTTTAGAAGGTACCTATGTCTCTGCATTTGCTGAAACAAGAAACTATCCAACTTTCTTATTAAACGATAGTTGGACACCAGAAAATCCTAATGCAAGGTTTCCTGCTCTCTCTCCAAATGGTTTAAGTCAAAATGATTCTCATCCCTATTCCACATTTTATATGTTGGATGCCAGTTATCTTCGTTTAAAATATGCAGAATTTGGCTATACGCTTCCTAAGGATTGGACAGACAGAGTCGGTTTAGGTGCTGTGCGTGTATATAGCTCTGGAGTTAATCTTTTTACCTGGTCTGAAACGCTTGATTACAAAATTGACGCTGAAGCTTCAACACATGGTGGTGATGCTTCAGGAAGAGGCTGGTACCACCCACAGCAGAGAACATTCACTTTCGGCATTAATGTTAATTTTTAATAATTAATTCTGAAACATTAAAATTACACAAAATGAAAAATATAAATAAAATATTAGTTATAGTGTTTGGAGTACTTCTTCTACTTGGAAGTAATTCTTGTAAGGAAGAGTTTCTTGAAATCGTACCAAAAAGTAACTTGTCTTCCGAAGCCGTATTTGAAACAGAAGCTGGTGCAGACTTATTTTTAAACGAAATATATCAAAGTCTTCCAGATCCGGAGGGAATGAATGGTCCAAGGCACAATGGTTTCCATTCTACATACGAGAATCTGAACATGTATGCACATTATTATGCATGTAAGTTTACCTGGTCTATTTCGCACCGCGCATCGGAGCAAAGAGCTTATACAGCGAGTAATTTATATGACGGATTATACAATCATGGCTATCCTGCTAATCCATTTTTTTATGGACCTGTGACAAGCTTTATCAGGAATACAAACTTGTTCATCGAAAACGTACAGCAACAGGAAAGTTTATCAGATGAATGGAAAAAGAAAAGATTGGCCGAAGCAAGAGTACTAAGAGCCTATTTTTATCAAGAACTATGGAAAGCCTATGGCGGTGTTCCTCTAATTACTGAAGTATTGAGCGTAGCAACGATGGGTGATGATATATTCAAACCAAGTGCAAGTATTAATGAATTATATGATTTTATGGTGGCAGAACTAGCAGAGGCCGCCAATGATTTACCCAATGAAGTAGGTGACGGACATGTTACTAAAGGAGCTGCTCTTGCATTAAAAGCATACATTGAATTGTATATGGGCGACATTGCCGCCGATCCAAGACCTGCAGAGATTGGCAGTTTAGGGAATGCCAGTACGTATTACGATGCGTGTGCAAAAACGTGCAAACAAATTATAGATATGGGAACCTACAGTCTTTTTCCCAACTACAATGATCAGTTTTTAGCAGCAAATAACTTCAATCAAGAATCAATTTGGGCTATTCCTCATGCCGCATCTACAAATCCTTCTGTGCGCACTGCTAAGCACGGTCCGAAAGCCAGTTGGTATGTTGGAGGAGAAACAGGAAGTTACATACCCACCCAGGAATTAGTAGATATGTACCGCATGGAAAATGGATTGCCCATTAATGATCCTGCATCTGGTTATGATCCAATGCATCCATATGAAAATCGTGAAGGGAGATTTTATCAAAGTATAATTTATGATGGATCAGAGTATCGTGGTGCATTATTTACACTTGAAGGGAATGGGGCAGATGAGGCATTGGTGATTCCGGGTTCAGATCTTACCAGTGGATATTGGCGGAGAAAAGGATTGGACGAATCCCTCTCGGGGAATGATTTATACTCCTCTGAGTCATGTAATAGCCCGGTTTTTCGCTATGCCGAAGTATTGTTGATGTATGCCGAAGCAAAATTTAAATTGGGGCAAGCCGATGCTACTGCCATAGAAGCATTAGATGCAGTGCGACAACGCGGAGGTTTGCCTACAATTAGTGAAACTTATGGAAGTATTCCTTCAAGTGAAGAACTATTAGATATTATCTGGCACGAACGTGCGGTTGAATTGTCTTGGGAAGGATATAAGCATTATTGGGATTTAATAAGATCACGGAAGGCTGATATTTGCTTGAATACTCCAAGCACAGGAGTGAGGAGAAATGCTGAATCCGGTGGGTATAAATCAGTTATCTTGGTAAATAACAAATGGCCAAGCGATCATAATTACTTGTTCCCAATTTATACACCTTGGCTGGAGAAAAATCCTGTATGGATGGATCCTTCCAATCAGGTAAACGGAAGAACAGCTGGTCAGAATCCAGGATATTAGTTTATACATAGAGTTTAGTTAGTACAGGATGCGGGAATATGGGTTATAGCCCATATTCCTTACCTGTTCCTTTCTGTAGTTTTTAAACTAAGCCTTTATTCTCTTATGCTTATACGCCATTTACCAATAATACTGCTATTCTTACTAGCCTTGGCAGGCTGCAATAGAAATCATAAACCGAACATAATTTTTTTGCTGGCCGACGATCATCGTTGGGATGCCTTGGGGGCTGCAGGTAATACAATTATTAAAACACCCAACCTTGATAAGATAGCTGAAGAAGGAGTACTTTTCAGCAATGTCTTTGTTACCACATCAATTTGTGCCTCTAGCCGCGCAAGTATTCTAACAGGACAGTACGTCAGCAGAAATAATATCCTAGGATTTGTGGATGAGTTAAGTGAAGAACAGTTTCAAAACACTTATCCGCTTCAACTACAAAGAGAGGGTTACGAGATTGGGTTCATTGGTAAATACGGCATCGGACAAGGCAACTTAAAACGTGAAAAAACTTCCTTTGATTACTTCTGGGGGCAAAACGGCCAACCAGTTTACGAAAATATCGACGCATTGGGTGATACCGTTCATTATACCGAGTTAATCCACCGGCACATTGATGAATTTCTTGAACAAACCTCCAAAACAAAACCTTTTTGCCTATCGGTAAGTTTCAAAGCTCCACATGTACAGGATGGCGATCCAAGGCAATTTATTTACAATAAAAAGTATGCATCGTTATACCAGGACGATGTAATTCCTACCCCTGAAATAAACCACGAAAAATATTACAGTCAGTTTCCCGATTTTTTCAAAAACAGACCCGATGGAAAATTAAACGAAGCACGTAAACGATGGGAGCTGAGATTTTCTACCCCCGAAAAATATCAGGAATCAGTAAAAGGATATTATCGATTGGTTACTGGTGTAGACGATGTAGTTGGCAACCTCAGAAAAAAATTAACAGAAAAAGGTATAGATAAAAACACCATCATTATTTATATGGGCGACAATGGTTTTTATTTGGGTGAACATGGCCTTGCCGGGAAATGGTATGGCCATGAACCTTCTATTCGTGTTCCTTTACTGATTTACGATCCAACATTAAAAAATATAAAACGAGGCAAAGTCTATGATGAAATGGTTCTCAATATTGATGTTGCACCAAGTATCCTTCAAATGGCAGGAGTTGTCGAAGACAAAAATATGCAGGGATTTCCCTTTGCTAAGATTTATAATGGAGAATCAGAATCATGGAGGAGTTGTTTTTATTACGAGCATCTTTATTCAGCAAAAGAAATTCCACGTTCACAGGGCATTCGTACGGAACAGTATAAGTATCTCTACTATCCCGACAGTCCGAATGGCTATGAGGAAGCATACGATTTAAGAAATGATCCTGATGAAAAATATAATCTGGCGCTGCAAGCCGATAAAAAAGAATTAATTGAAATGCTAAGAATGAAATTTAAAGAACAACAGGAGTTGGCAAAATAATTAAAGCCATAACATCACTTTTCTTGTCTGTTTTTTCCAATTTATTAAACAATTACTTTAAATGTATTGGTGAATATATGAGCATAAAAATAATTAATATTAAACTTATGAAGAAATTATTATTTGTTCTGAAATTAACAATTGGATCTTTGTTTTTTTCATTTGGGCAATCTCCTACTGTAGGTATATGGTATAGTACATGGTATACAAATAATGGGCATTATATCTGGATTGATGGTCATGGTGTAGGTTCAAATAATCAATTTTTGGACGATGTAAATGGCGATGGGAAAGATGATGCAATAGTCTACTTTGGTAATGCAGGTGCATGGTATGTTGCTTTATCAAATGGGAATTATTATACTGGGTATTCGCAATGGAAGAACGGTCATGGGATTGGTTCAGATCAACAGTTTGTCGCTGATTTTAGTGGAGATGGAAAAGCTGATGCACTTGTATTATTTAATAGCTCTGGGGCAGTTTACGTTGCTACTTCTAATGGTACCGGATTTAATAGTTATTCTCAATGGGGCACAAATTTTGGAATAGGTGCCAGTAAAATAATGGCAGGAGATGCAAATGGCGATAACAAAATCGATTTAATTGCATACTATGCTAGTACGGGGACGTGGAAAGTCGCTTTATCAAATGGAAGTAGTTTTGGCTCATCTATTACTTGGATTACAGGTCATGGCGTAGGTTCTAGTCAACAGTATTCTGGTGACTTCAATGGGGATGGAAAAGCTGATGCGCTTGTTATCTTTACTTCAGGTGATGGATATGTATCATTGTCAAATGGAACATCTTTGGGAGGATATTCCAAATGGTGTACTGGCGTTTTGACGGGAGGGTCTACAGTATTAATGGGTGATGTTGATGGAGACTTAAAGGAAGATATTATTTTTTATTCTTCGGATGGTTCTTGGTATGTTTCTTATGCTTCTTCAAATAATACTTTTGGTTCTCAACAAATATGGAAGTTGGCACATACCGCAAACGCCGGTAATGTTTTTGTCGGAGATCCTTTGGGAGATAATAATTTAGATGCAGTGGGATACATGACAGGAGTTTGGAATATTTTACCAAATAGCAATGATTATGTAAAGCCACTTCGCTGGAATCTATGGGA
>CAZKSK010000141.1:0-6286 GCA_964555225.1 uncultured Bacteroides sp. | reverse complement strand
ACAGATATTCGCGTACCGTTCTTTACAAGTTATGATGCAAAAACCGGAAAATGGATTATAGAAAATCATGGAGTTGATCCTGATATCTTAATTGATAATGATCCTGTTAAAGAACAAATGGGTGAAGATCAACAGTTGGATAAAGCAATAGAAGTCTTGCTTGAAGAATTAAAAACGAGAAAGCCGATTCCTCCTGTACCTGCACCGAGAGATTTTAGTAAATAATTAAAAAGTTAAATGCCATTCGAAAACAAAAGACTCGAGTGGCATTTTTTTTTCATTTATAAGATTTATAGTATTTTTGCACAATATTTAAAAAATCAATGCGAAATACTACTATCTCAATTAGTAAAGGAATGGCTATCATTGCAATGGTTATAGGTCATTCAGAATGTCCGGAATGGTTGATGCAAGCTATTTATTTATGGCACATGCCTTTGTTTTTTATAACTGCCGGATATTTTTTCAATGTTAAGTATCTTAATAAAGAATGGGAATACGTCAGCCATCGATTTAAGGGGTTATACATTCCTTTTGTGAAATGGAGTGTCTTTTTTTGGCTCATTCATAATTTGTTGTTTAAGTTGAATATCCTTAATGAAACCTTTGGCAATGCGGCAGGTGGGGTAACTCATCCTTTTGTTTCTGTAAAGGACGCTATGCAACATCTTTTCGATATTGTTTTTACGATGGGAGGATATGATAAATTTTTTTTGGCTGCTTTTTGGTTTCTTCGTGCACTTCTTATAGCCAGTATAGCTTTTTTGATTCTCTATAAGTTATTCATGAAAATTAGGTTTTTGAAAACCGAAAATTCCGTTATAATCTCTATTGCATTATGTGCTTATATTCTAGGAATGTTAAAGTGTATTTGGGGATTATCCATAACGAATGTAGTACAAGGAGGAGCTCGTGAAATATGGGGTGTGTTTTTTATCTGCATAGGATATTTGTATAGAAAATATCAGGAAAAAATACCCGAAGGTTGGGTATTATCATTTATTTCGGTTTTGGTGCTTGCAGTTGCCGTAATAATTGGTGGTGCCAGTATGCAATACAAACCGAAACTTCATGATATTTTTATTTTGCCTATACCTGCGGTTTTAGGATTTACTCTTATTCATCATTTATCTTCTATTGTTGATAAGGGAAAAGGTTTGTTCAAACGTTTTATGGTATATTGCGGTGATAATACCATTAATATTGTTATTTTTCATGTTGCGGCCTTTAAACTTGTCAGTCTGATTAAAATAGCATGGTACGGTTTGGACTTTAAACAAATTGGTTGTCATATGGTTGTTCATTATAATTCAGACTCAGATTGGTTTTGGGTTTTGTATTCTATCATTGGTGTGATTGTTCCTTTAATTGGAAAATACTATGTTGACAAATATAAAAGCAGAGAGAGTTATGAACGAATATCGAATTAATGATTTATCCATTAAGGAAAATCTTCTATTTTTAGCTGAACAAGGTAATAAAACTTTTTCTGTTTCATTAAATCCCGGTGTAGAAAATGTTTTAGGTATCCGTGTTCCGCAATTAAGGGCGTTAGCACACCGGATAGCTAATGATAATTGGCGTAAATATCTCGATTCTGTAGATGAATATTATATGGAAGAACGAATGTTGCATGGTATGGTTATTGCTTATATTAAAGGCATCTCTCTTGAAGAGCGACTTCGTTTGTTACGTGATTTTATTCCTTTGATTAATTCTTGGTCTGTGTGTGATAGTGTAGTTACATCATTCAAGTTTCGTTTGAATGAAAAAGAGGAGGTGTGGCGTTTTATCTGTCAATATCTTAGTTCCGATGAGGAATACAAATTACGCTTTGCAATTGTCATGATGCTGTCTAAATATGTGGATGATGAACACATCTTTCGATTATTGGAAATTTTTGAACAAATCCATCATGAGGGTTATTATGTAAAAATGGCCATAGCATGGGCTGTTTCTTTTTGCATGGCTAAATATCCGGATTTGACATATGATTTTTTAAAGAAAGGTTCTTTGGATGATTTTACCCATAATAAGTCAATACAAAAATGTATAGAATCCTATCGTGTAAATGATCTTGATAAGAAACGTCTTCGTCTGTTAAAAAGATTGCGAACGATCCATTCAAAATAAAGATTAATTTTACTTCCGCAAAAGTGATTGATTAATAGATGAATAGGAGAATATCTATTTTAAAGATATTTTTTTTATGTGAAAAATAATAATTGTAAAGAAAAAAGTTTTAATTTTGCTCAGCAATTGGAAAAATAAACTTAAAGAATTTATGATTCAATTTGTGAATCAATTTTAAGTATAAGCACTAAATGAATGAAGGGTTATCGCTGTGAAGCAGAAGACCTGAATTTGCGGTAGTAGCTCAGTTGGTAGAGCGGCGGCTTCCCAAGCCGCAGGTCACGGGTTCGAGTCCCGCTTACCGCTCATGTTAATTATTTGGCAGTTACAAATATAAGTAGCTGCCTTTTTTTATTGTATCTTTGAATATTAAAAATAATTTTTGACGTAATATGGAATTACAGCATGCTAAATTGATACAGGCTATGGTCGCTTATGATAGAGGCGATGCCATGAGAATCCAGCATTTTATGAAAGTGCATGATTTTGCAGCTACAATCGGTAGATTGGAAAATATAGATGAAGAGACTTTATTTGTTTTGGAAACGGCTGCTATCGTTCATGATATAGGTATTCATTTGAGTGAAAAAAAATATGGATCAAGTGATGGAAAGCATCAGGAAGTGGAAGGTCCGGCCGAAGCAGAAAAATTATTGTATGAGATCGGTGGCTATACCCCAGAACAAATAGAACGGGTATGCTGGTTGATTGCCCATCATCATACATATAATAACATAGTAGGTAAGGACTATCAGATTTTAGTTGAGGCTGATTTTTTGGTAAATATATACGAAGATCATTTGAATAAAACTGCAGTGGAAAATGTCCGCTGTAAAATATTTAAAACTTCAAGCGGCATTTCCCTCCTCAATCATATATATGCATTAGAATAAGTCAAATTCGGCCATACTTGTCGTATCTCCATTGGAAGCGATTATTGAAGCCTTAATTCTGATGTAACGTGCAGTAATACTGGTCGGGAAATTATGGAATCGTTTAGTCGGATCATTAATCAGATTGCCGAACTTAAAATTGTCCGCGGTTTTCCAGTTCTGTCCGTCATTACTGATTTCGATTGTACCTTCTTCTATCATCCCTTCCGAATTGTTTCTTTGTGGAGTATAGGCAAATCCTTTCAATATGTATTCTTTTCCTAGATCAATTGACAGGTAACCCGGACCACTTCCTTTTTCTGTCATCCAATAGGATCCGGAATTTTCATCGAATGCAGATATTGCAGGAGTTGTTGTTTCTTCGCTGCTTTTGTCTATAACTTTCCAATTTTTCTTTATATAGCCAAAAATATTTCTATATACGGAACCTGTTTCATTATGAGAAACAGCTATTGCTTTTAATTCTTTATTTTCCAGAAAGAATGGCTTTTTGTATAATTGTGATGAGGTTGTCGGATCACTGCCATCGGTAGTATAATAAATAAGATAATCTTTGTTTTTTGAATTATCAGGTATATATTGTTTATTCCATTTAAAATTTTGTTGGGGGTTGATTGTCACCATCCCATCAAGAGAACGGATCGCCTCAAGCATAGGAGGACGTGATTTATAATAATGTGCAGAAACATGACTAATAGCCACAGGCACTTGACGGGTCTTGAGAATGCGTATTCTGATTTTATCCGTACATACATTCGGGAAGCGAAGTATGCGTTTATATCCGATATTTGTTGCCTGAGAGATTTCTTTCCATTGATTGTCTTCCCATGCATCTACGGCATGTTTTTCTACTCGTTCTCCGTAAACATCTATAGCCTCTTGAATCATAATCCGGTTTATGGTTTCAACTTTTGGTAATGAAATGACAAATTCCATCGGTTGTTTCTTTAATAGAATAAATGTCTTGTTGTTATTATCAAGAACTTTTTTGGGTCCGATACCATCATTCATTAAATTATTATCATATGTTTCTCTAATTCGTTTTCCTGTTTCTTCCAGAGTTTTTACGTCTTTTTTAGAGAACATACCGCTTCTGTTAGGCGGAATATTTAGCAGAAAAATGGAATTACCACCTACAGAGTGTTCATAAATATCGAATACATTGTCAGCACTTCTCACTTGCTGATTTATATCGTCCCTGTAGAACCACCCTTCACGGATGGATGTATTTGTTTCGGCCGGTTGATAATGTAGATAAAAAGGTTTGGTCATGGAGACTAAAATTTTGCGGCTTCCCAAATCTTCCGAGGTAAGATCTTTGAACATATTCATAGTATCAGGATTTGCAGAATATGGAATAACATTCCATTCGGTATTTCTTGTGCCACCACCCTCGTTGCCACACCATCTGATGTCTTCTTTTCCGAAAATTACAGCTTTTGGTGCTAAAGTCCTGATTAGTTTTTTCCATGCAATATAATCATATTGCTGTCCGCCTTTATGTTTCGGGTGCGCACCGTCGAACCAGACTTCATTGATAGGCCCATATTCGGTTAGGAGTTCAAAGAGTTGATTCAAAAAATATTCATTATAATCGTCCACTACGAACTTAAATTTGGTTTTGTTGGCAAATGGCCTTCCCTGTATTTCACGAGGAATAGTTCTTTCTGTTTTTTTACTTAGATTACCATACAATCCATCTGGACTTTCCATCTGATATAAATCTGCAGGTGAAAGATAAATACCCAGTTTCAATCCGTATTTTTTACAGGAAGCGGAGAGGCTTTTCAGAATATCACCTTTTCCGTTTTGGAAATGGGTAGACATGATGCCATGATTGGTATATCGACTCTGCCAAAGAACAAATCCGTCATGATGCTTAACAGTTAGGATAACCATTTTCATGCCGGCGGCTTTCATTGCTTCACACCATTGGTCCGTATGCAGTTCTTTTAAATCGAAAATTTGAGGGTCTTCTTTTCCTGTTCCCCATTCCATTCTTGTAAAAGTATTCGGACCTATATGGACAAATGCGATGAACTCATTCCGAAGGGCTTCCAATTGATTCCGGGAGGGGATTACATGTGACGCTTTATTGAGAATAGTTTGTTCACCGTCATTTTTTTCTACTTTAATGGTATTTCTGAAGAAAATTTTATTTTTTTGTGCAAAACATATAATTGGGATAAACAAACACGATAGAAGAAATAGTGGGTAAAATTTTTTCATAATATTCTTAAACTAAAAAGGTTTCTTGTCTTTTTCTTATAATAAGCAAAAGTAATAATTTTTTATGAAATACCGGATTTGGAGTTCAATTTTTATTATTTAGCGTGAGAAAGGACATTAAATTATCGAATTGGGGCTTTCGTCCCATATTGTTTCAAATTAACTTTGCATTCGATAGAAAAATAAGGTATGTAGGTACCGTGGCCGTGAACGGTAAAAAATTAACAATCTGTTTAAATTAATATAAATCTATTGCATTATTTGAATAATTTATTAAGTATATTATTACATTTGCGACCAGTAATTAAACAAAAGGTATATAGTTTATGTCACAATTAGTAGGGCATATCTCACAGGTAATAGGACCTGTAGTAGACGTCTTTTTTGAGGGGAAAGACATTGATACCGATCTTCGACTTCCTAGTATCGGTGAAGCATTAAGCATCAAACGTCCGGATGGAGAGAATTTGATAGTAGAGGTTCAACAACACATCGGTGAAGATACGGTGCGTACAGTTGCTATGGATTTAACCGATGGGCTAAGTCGAGGTTTAGAGGCTGTTCCGTTGGGTCATCCCATTACAATGCCGGTAGGCAATCAAATCAAAGGACGAATGATGAACGTGATCGGACAAGCCATTGACGGAATGGAAAATTTGGACAATTCGAACGGTAGTCCCATTCATCGTGAGCCTCCTAAATTCGAAGATTTATCCACTAAGACAGAAGTCCTTTCAACAGGTATTAAAGTCATAGACCTTCTGGAACCTTATTGCAAAGGTGGTAAGATTGGTTTGTTTGGTGGTGCCGGTGTTGGCAAGACTGTCTTGATTATGGAATTAATCAATAATATTGCGAAAGGGCACAATGGATTCTCTGTTTTTGCAGGTGTTGGAGAACGTACTCGTGAAGGTAATGATATGCTTCGCGATATGCTTGATTCCAATGTAATAAGATATGGTAAGGCATTTGCAGAATCAATGGAAAAAGGAGAATGGGATTTATCAAAAGTTGATCACGAAGAATTAAGT
>CAZKSK010000140.1:0-6301 GCA_964555225.1 uncultured Bacteroides sp. | reverse complement strand
GGTCCTCCTTCTTTGCTTTTAACTCCGCTCTTCAAAGCTTTCGGAAGCTTTGGCTGATATGCGGCTCTAGCAATCTGTAATGCACTTTTTGTCATGATAAAATATTTGTTTAAAGGTTTTTCTTAAATTTTGCGACAGCAAATTTCGCTTAAATTTCTGAAATATGAAAAATTTGGAAATAAAACTTCTATAAAAAAGGATGATTTGAACCTTTCTCCTTCCCAGAAAATAATATATACTTGATTTTGCTAACGTGAGATTGCAAAATTACTTAATACGAAAATGGTAAACGAAACCAGAAATTAGATCCCAGACCTTCTTCGGAATCTACACCTATAGTTCCTCCCAAATGATGAATAATACTTTCACAAATAGACAGCCCAAGCCCTGTACCTTTTGCGAAACTATTTAATTTTACGAAACGTCCGAAGACTAGATTCAATTTATCCTTTGGTATGCCACATCCCGTATCCTTCACATAAAAATAGACTTGTTCTGCTTCTTTTCTATAACCAAAAACAATACTACCCTGCATCGTAAATTTCATGGCATTATTAATTAAATTATTTACCACCTGTGCTATTCTGTTTTTATCCGTTTTCATTATCAATTCAGGTGATAAATCTTTTTCAAAAGAAATTACTACTGAATTATTCATGTTACGCAAACATGCGCCCTGCTCTAAATCTTTAAATAAATGGGATAAATCAATCTCTTTTATATTATAATCCATTGAGCCTGCTTCTATTTTAGACAAATCCAATATATCTTCAATGATTTGCAGCAACTGATTATTATTTTCTTGTACAATAGAAATATATTGTTGTTTTTCTTCATCATCTTGTGCTGATGCCACAAGAGTAGAAAATCCTATTATTGCATTGAGCGGAGTTCTAATCTCATGACTCATATTTGCAAGAAATGCAGATTTTAAACGATTCGATTTTTCTGCCTCTTCCTTCGCCCGTATAAGGTCATTTTCCATATTTTTCCGTTCTGTAATATCGATTGTTACTCCTATCAATTTTATCGGGTTGTCATATTCATCGTATTGTCCTACAGTTATTATATGTTCTACCCATTGAGACGTCCCGTTATTCATTATTTGCTGCTCTGTACGAGCGAAAGAGATTTCTTTTCTTCTCATTTTTTGGATATAACTCATAACCTCTCCTTTCTTCCCCAAAAGGACAGACTTCAGATACTTACTAGTATCCAACTTGCCATTTTCATCTCTGAATCTTCCAAAGAAACTAATATCATTTTCCAAGAATTCTTCTGTCTCCAAATTTAAAGTCCAAAATAACATTTTGGCATTATCCATTGCTAATTTAAGCTTTTCAGTCAAATCAAGCAACTGTATACGTCCTTTCTGAAGACTGGTAACATCGTGAGAAGAACATAGCAATAATCTACGTCCGTCTGTATCGTAGACAATTACCTTATCACGGTGCATAAACAATTCCTCACCATCTGCAAATACGTAGGACTTAATTCCGGACACGCTTTTCCCCGTTATCACGACATCCAAATTCTCATTTTCCATCTCTTCCATTGTTTCCTTACTGCAGAGCGCTTCATCAATTAAATTTCCCTGAGCATCAGCTCTTGTACCGAATATTCTTTCAGAAGACTTATTACATAAAACGAATTTTAAGTCATGATCTGCATCCAAAACTTTTACAGCAACTGGTAATTTATCAAGTACTGATTTTAAAAAGTCAAGATCTTTAAGGCGGTGCGCTTTCCATTTTCGGTAAAACAATTCTCTATAAATAAGCAAAAAAATAACAGAAAATAATAAACACATAATAGCAACAGATCTCCATTTATATCTTTGCCAAAAAGTAGGTGGAGCACCATAGACAATAGCATCATTTGGTATTAATTTTGTATCTATACCATATTTCTTCAAATATCCGAAATTCACATACATTTCTACCGTACCTTCATCTTCATATCTTCTTAATTTGGACAAATTCCCATTTAAAGCTATATCCGTAAGATTCAACATTTTTTTTCTTATATTCTCCCAAGGAACAAAAAAACCGCCACTCGAACTCCCGGTTTGAACAAATCCTATATCTGTCATATTATATATAGGAGAAGCAGATACGAAATTCAAATAATCAATTGTACGTCTTTGTTTTAGTACGTCTACTTTCGTATAGGGATAAAAAGACCACGAGATATAAATAATTGCTGTTGTTTGGGCATCATAAAGAGAAAGTTTATCTGCAAGTTGTAATTTTGAGAAATCAGAAGAATATATGCATTCTACTTCAATTTTAGGACTAATTTGTTTTATTGCAACACAAAGAGAATCTACAATAATAGAATTGGAATATCTTTTATCGGACATAATTATTATTTTATTCAATTGTGGCTGTAATTTACGTATCATTTTAATTTCTTCATAAGCGGTAGAAGAACGAAGAAGAGTTATCATTGGTGCTTGAGGAAAAAGCTTATCTTTATCAATTAAATTATATTTTTTTTTATTTCTTTTCCGAATAACATCCTCTACACTTATAGGAATTGTCTTATCTCCATAAACAATAATTACGGGAATGTTTTTCCACAAGGAATTAAAAAGAGATTGAAATAATACGAGGCCTGCATCCCCTACGCAAACAATTAAATCAGGACGATTACGATATTGTAAACTAATTCTATTCACCACACTATTGGCTTCAGCTTTATTTCTAAGAAATGGAGAATTTAAAGATAGGACTACAATTTTGTATCCATGGTGCCCATATTTTTCTTCCAGAGCGTTCCGCACGTTATCCATTCGTATGGATTCCGAATGATAAGAATTAATTATAAGTAAATACTTATCTGTATTTTCTTGAGCATAAGAAAATCGTGTTTCTATCAACAATATGAACATAGCTGCTATTATCTTAACCCACCATTTCATGACTAATTCTAGTTAAATGTTTAATATACAAATATATTGTTTTTTTTGAAATAAAACAATATTTGAAAGATTATTCGTAAATTTGCCACGAAATTTAAAATGAGAAAAAATTATGGCAAGTAGAAAAGACTTAAAAAAAGGTATTAACTATATATGTGGTGAACTTATAGCCGAATGTATTGTAAATTCCAAAAAAGACAGCAACGCGGCTGATAAAGTAATGGTTAAAGTATTGAATATTCAAAATGATTTTATAAATCGGATAAGTCATACAGAATCCGGCAATGTGAAAGATTTTTACAAGAAACTACGTTCGGATTTTGATGCAAAAACTGACGAGATTATTGCTGAAATCGATACGTTGAATGCATGAGCATGAAGCATATCAAACAGTCGATTTGTAAATTTATTTATTTCAAACTATTAGGATGGAAAGCAGAAGTCGCTGTTCCTGATTATGATAAGTGTATCATATGCTGTGCTCCACATACAAGTAATTGGGATTTAATTATGGGCAAACTTTTTATTAACGCCATAGAACGGCAATCTGGTTTCATGATGAAAAAAGATTGGTTCTTTTGGCCAATAGGTCCCATTTTCAAGGCAATCGGAGGTATTCCAGTAGAAAGAAATAAAAAGACTTCATTAGTACAACAAATAGCAAAGATTGCCAAGGAAAGCAAAAAATTTCATTTGGCTATTACTCCTGAAGGAACACGCTCCGCTAATTCAAAATGGAAAAAAGGGTTTTATTTTATCGCAACAACAGCCAATATTCCTATTGTACTAATTGGTATCGACTATAAAAAGAAGGTAATATCGGCAACTCATGAACTTACTCCAACGGGTGACGTAGAAAAGGACATGATCACTGTAAAAAATTATTTTACACAGTTTACCGGAAAGCACCCCAAAAATTTTGCAATTTAAAATAAAAAATACATTTTTAATAAAACCGACTATTTTGAAAATAGCCGGTTTTTTATTGCTATAACAGCAAAATACTATAACTTTGCAAATACAAAAACAAAGAAAGTCAGAATGAAAAAAACATTGTTGTCAGGAGCCTTGCTTTTCATGTCACTTCTTGTGAGTGCCCAGAGCATTGAATCTACAGTCAGAGAAAGGCTGGACGAATATTTTCGAAACTACAAATATCCCACAGCAAATATACCTTCTTGCAAATTGAAAAAAATCCAAATAGATCAAGAAGAAAAAACTCTCACTATCTATCCCGACGACACTTTTGGCTACCAACCCTTCACTCCTGAAACTGTAAACAAGATATACAATGAAATAAAAAAACAGCTTCCAGGACCGACTAATTACTTCAATATAAAAATTATTGCCGACGGAAAACCTATCGAAGAACTTATTCCTAATTTTCTTTTAAAAAAGAAAGATAAAAATAGACTTTGGAAATTATCCTATGAAGATAATCCGTGGGTAAAAAATATATCACGTTCCTATAAAGCGATTGAAGGTTTAGAAGGTAGACATATTGCCATATGGCAAAGTCATGGTAAATATTATAAAAATGAAACCAATAGTTGGGAATGGCAACGCCCTCGCATTTTTTGTACCACCGAAGATATGTTTACTCAATCTTTTGTAATCCCATATATCATTCCCATGTTACAGAACGCAGGTGCAGTAGTCTTTACTCCGCGAGAACGAGATTGGCAACGTAATGAGGTAATAGTTGACAATGATAATAATCTATCCGGCAATATCTACTACGAAGAAACAAAAAAAAGATATCCATGGAAAGATACAGATCAACCCGGTTTTGCCAACCTAAAGACGGTTTATTCGGACAATCAAAATCCGTTCACTATGGGTACTGCCCGATTTGTAAAAACAACAGAAAGAAAGAAAAAGATAACTTTGGCAGAATGGATTCCCAATATTCCCGAAACAGGAAAATATGCCGTATATGTTTCCTATCAATCCATGAAGAACAGTGTATCGGATTCTCATTACACGGTTTTTCATAAAGGAGGAGCAACCGAATTTACAGTTAATCAGAAAATAGGTGGGGGTACATGGGTATATCTCGGTACTTTTGAATTCGACAAGGGAAACAATGACTATGGCTTGGTAGCTTTAAGCAATGAAAGCGAAGAAGATGGAGTAGTCTGTGCCGATGCAGTACGTTTTGGAGGAGGTATGGGAAATATTGAAAGGGGTGGAATGATAAGTGGAATGCCCCGTTTTCTAGAAGGAGCCAGATACTATGCTCAATGGAGCGGTATGCCTTATTCCGTTTATAGCGGCTATAAAGGAGAAAATGATTATAACGATGATATCAATACTCGTTCTCTCATGTGTAATTATCTTTCCGGAAACTCTATATACAATCCCGGAGAAGAAGGGTTGGGTGTTCCTCTGGAGATGACAATGGCTGTCCACAGTGATGCAGGATATTCCAAGACTGACGACTTAATCGGTACCTTGGGTATATACACAACCGATTACAACTATGGTAAACTCAGCACGGGCATGTCGCGCTATGCATCACGAGATCTGTGTGACATGGTAATGACGGGAATTCAAAACGACATCGATGCCACATATCACACATTCTGGGCTCGACGTGCCATGTGGGATAGGAACTATAGCGAAAGCAGGTTGCCTGCCGTTCCAAGCATGATACTTGAAACTCTATCCCACCAAAACTTCATCGATATGAAACTGGGGCATGATCCGAATTTCAAATTCTATTTTTCCCGTGCCGTATATAAATCCATTCTTAAATATATTGCAATGGAACACAATACGAACTATTGTGTGCAACCTCTTCCCATAACTCGTTTCATGATTCGCTTCGTCGATAAGAAGGGAAAAGTTCGTTTGTCTTGGAAACCTGTTGACGACCCATTGGAACCAACAGCAAAAGCCCGGTCATACATTGTCTACACCCGCTTAGGTCACGGAGGATTTGATAATGGAGTAAAGGTAGATAATCCTTATTTCGAAATGAAACTGGAACCAAATATGGTTTACAGTTTTAAGGTTGCAGCTTTAAATAAAGGTGGAGAAAGCTTCCCTTCAGAGATACTTTCAGCTTGTTATGATCCGAAAGACCTTGGAACTGTACTTATCGTAAATGACTTTTACAGACTTAGTGGTCCGGCGACTGTTGAAACAGATTCTCTCCAAGGCTTTGATATGAATGAAGATCCGGGTGTACCCTATATTGCAACCACTGAATATTGCGGTCATCAAATCAATTTCGATAAAAACGCAGGAGGTAAGGAAGGTCCGGAAGGTCTAGGCTACAGCAGTAATGAATGGGAAGGAAAAATTATTGCGGGAAACACCTTCGATTATCCTTTCATTCATGGGAAAGCGATTCAAGCCGTCGGCAACCATTCC
>CAZKSK010000139.1:0-6303 GCA_964555225.1 uncultured Bacteroides sp. | reverse complement strand
TTTATCTATGTCTTAGAATAAATTCAATTATATTTGAAAAAAATCAGTCACATCAGTCACAAAACGTTCGAAATTCTTTGTAAAAAGGAAATTCAGCGACGACTGATGCTGTGATTGATCAAAACTCTCCCTCTTACAATAACCTCAGAATAATAAAATTTGATATTTCAAATTCTCAAATGAGATTTTTACATAACACTTTGAGCACCGAAACAAAAAGAAACACTCAAACACCTAAATATGACCTCATCGTTTGCAAAATGGCACACCACACTATTTGTAAAATGACCTACAAAGGAAGAAAAGCATTTACTGAATATGTAGAAAATCTAAAAGAGTATCTAAACATAAAGAAATAAAGAACTTATTTACTTGAATATTTCAGCAAACTTCGAAAGCATCTCTTCTCCACGAAGATTTCGGGCTATTATTTTTCCCTGTGGATCAATTAGTACAGTAGCCGGAATTGAATGAATTGAATATAAATCTGCACCCAGACTATTCCATCCTTTCAAATCGGATAACTGTTTCCAGGTCATACCCATACTTGTAAGAGCATTCTTCCAAGCCTCCGCTTTATTATCCAAAGATATACCAACGATCTCCAACCCTTTAGAAGAATATTGTTCATATGCTTTCTTCACATTAGGAATTTCGGCACGACACGGACCACACCAACTTGCCCAGAAATCAACAAAAACATATTTACCTTTTCCCGCATAATCAGAAAGTTTATGAATCGTACCATTAACATCTCCCATTGAAAAATCAGTAAACTGGCATCCTATTGCAGTTTTCTTTTCTTTTGCAACAGCCTCTGCCACTTTTTTTGTGAATGGATGATTCTGAAATTCACCTTTCTGTGCTAATATGGTTTCTGTCTTTTCCAAACCAAGTCCATCTCTTGATATCCGAAGGAAATAAGCCGGAATAATATTATCCGTATTTTTCATACAAATATCATAAACTAAATTATTCTTCACATTATCTAAAGAATCATATTTTTCATCAATAACCTTCCCTTCAGCTTCAGGAACTTTTCCATTATTATCGCGCTGGAGTTTTCGCCATTGAAGAGATAATTCTCTTTGTTGCTTAGAAAGCTCTTCTACTTGTCTAGATAAAGTAAAGAATTTCTCATTCAAAGAAGATCCGATAAAAGATGTTATTTGGTTATCTGTTCCAAAAGTAACAGTCAATGGTGTCTTTTCAAGAATTAAGCCAACACTTGGTAACTGACGATTCATAAAAGTCAATGAGCAGAATCGTGCAGCCGTTTCTGCTGTTCCATTCATAGTAAACGTTCCATTTTCCACCTTAGCACTATCCAACGGCTGATATTTTCCGCTTTCCAACTCTACCAAATAGGCCGTTTTACCATTAAAGGTTGCCGGGGTTTTCCCAATAATAGAATAATCTTGGGCAAAAACGCCATTTACAGTTATCATAACAATAGCCAAAGCCAAAACTTTATTCTTACTCATATTCATATATTTTATTATTTCGACAAAGATAAAAATAAAAAACGAAACTTTAATTTATTAGTAATATATTCATTATAATATTTTCATAGCTATAGCAGCACACGCTTCTGCATCCGATAAAGCATGATGATGGAACTTTAAATCATATCCACAATATTCAGCCACAGTTTGCAACTGATGATTAGGCAGCTGGTTACCAAAAATACGTCGGGAAGCTCTATATGTACAATAAAATAAATATTCCGGATAATCCATTTGATACATTTTAAATACAGACTTCAAACAACTTTCATCAAAAGAAGGATTATGAGCCACAAATGGTAAATTACCGATATATGGTATTATTTCATTCCATACTTCGGGAAAAATTTTAGCATCTTCCGTATCCGCCTGTGTCAAGCCATGAACTTTAATACACCAATAAGAATAGTAATTAGGTTCCGGATGAATCAATCGATATATTTTATCTGTAATCATGCCATCTTTAACTACTACCACTCCCATGCTGCAAACACTAGTACGTTCCTGATTAGCAGTTTCAAAATCAATAGCCACAAAATTCTTCATAAAAAATATTTTAACTTCAAAAATACATAAATATATCAGAACAGAGCAAATTCAAAAAAATTATTAGAGAAAAACAACTATTCATTTTAAAACAAAAATATACATATCTTTTATACTATCACTATAGTTTCTACTATTAAAATGTTATTTTGAAACTTATTTTCCATAACTTTGCAATCAATAACAAAATCAAAATATGATTAGAAATCTTCTTTTAGTGGGTTTTGGTAGTTTCGTAGGAGGCGGACTAAGATATCTACTCTCCCGCCTGATACAAAATTATACTGAAAATGCTTTCCCGTTAGGTACCTTTATAGTTAACCTGCTGGGATGTTTCCTTATTGGTGTATTTTACGCGTTGTTCGAACATGGTAGTTTGCTAAATTCAAATTATAGACTATTTCTCACGGTAGGCCTCTGCGGCGGTTTTACTACATTCTCAACCTTTATGAATGAGAATTTTCAACTACTGAAAGATGCAAATTTTTTCTATACTTCGCTCTACATTTCCCTGAGTCTTATAGGGGGTATGTTAGCAATCTTTTTCGGTCATTTAATCATTAAATTAATACTTGAGACATGAGCACGAAAATATTAAAATTTTATGTAAGCAATACAGATGTAGTAAAACATAACTCTGTATATGAATCCATAGCTTTCGCAGCAAAAAGATTTGGCTTGGCCGGAGCAACAGTTTATCAGGCAATCATGGGGTGTGGCACCAGTAGTACTTTACATTCCGATAAATTCTGGGAAATTAATGAAAAAGTTCCTGTTATTATCGAAATTGTGGACGAAGAAGAAAAAATCCGAAAATTTCTTAATGAAATACTTCCATGGATCAAAGTATTACCCAAAGGATGTTTGGTTACTTTGCAAGACGTAGAAATTATACTTCAGAAACAAGGGACAGGCAAAAAAAGTAAATAATCTTTTCGCCATCAAAAATATAAAAATATTTAATTTTTGTCATTGTTCCTATTTTCACTATCTTTAAGTAGTCAACATCTTAGAATGTTATTATAATTTGTCATATTTATATAAACTAATTTAGGTTTTAATTGTGAATTATTTTTTATTATATAAACCTATGCAGATTTAAAATATTAAACGATCAACTTTTTTAGTACACTACCCACATTATGAAAGACATATGAAACCAATATTAATAAGGAGTACTGCTTTTTATATATTTATAGTACATTGAAAAATAAGAAACAGTACTGCTTATTTTATTTTGCTGTACATTAAAATAAGAAAAAATCGGTAAAAAATTATTCAAAAGTGGTATCAGTGGTATTAGATTTAAGTTCTAATACCACTCGTAAACATTTAACAAATAACAAGTTGAATCGTTTAGTGGTATAGTGGTATTAATATTGGAAAAACTTTGTGCTAAAATATTTACTACATAACTACAACTTCGTTTTAGGACATATTATATCAATATGAAAAGGAATAAAGTAAATAGAAAACAGCATTAAAAAGAGTTTTATTTTCTTTCCTTATACACTAAAAATAACCATCTATTTTTAATAATCATCGAATAATATAATTGTCATATTATAGAAATAAATGAAGTTAATAATGAATAAATAACAATGAGTATTAATAGTATATTGATTTTTTTTTGTATATTGCACAAAAATATTGTATGAAATTATTAATAATATCTAATAGATTACCCGTAAAAATTATTAAAAACGAATCAGATGAATTATGTTTTGTACCAAGTGAAGGAGGACTGGCAAGTGGGTTAGCTTCACTTGATATACCTAACATTGAGAAACATTGGATTGGATGGCCCGGAATTGAAATTACGGATGATAAAATGAAACATAAAATCCGTAAAGAACTGAATAAATATAATTACCATCCTGTTTTTTTATCGGAAAAACAGATAAAACAATATTACGAAGGTTATTCAAATAGTACATTATGGCCTCTCTTTCATTATTTTTATTCGTTTGTAGAATATGATAACAGACATTGGAATACATATAAAAGCGTAAATAAATTATTTTATGAAGAAGCATGTAAGATCATATCTTCGGGTGATATAGCATGGGTTCATGATTATCATCTAATGCTTCTTCCCAAAATGTTGAGAGATGGTATAGAAAATATTAAAATAGGCTATTTTCATCATGTGCCTTTCCCTTCATATGAACTTTTCAGAGTACTTCCTGAACGTACTGAGCTATTATACGGATTATTAGGAGCCGATCTAATAGGTTTTCATACCTCCGACTATATGAGACATTTTGTCAGTACCGTTTATAGAGTTCTAAAATTAAATTTCCAATTAGATTGTGTTATGGTGGAACACCACAAATCATATGTAAACGCTTTTCCTATGGGAATTAATTATGATTTATACCATAATGCTACACTAAAGCCCGAAATACAAGAACATACACTTGAACTAAGGAATAAATATGGTAAAGATAATAAATTAATTTTATCTGTTGACCGATTAGATTACAGCAAAGGTATTCTTCACCGTATAAAAGGTTTTAATCTTTTTTTGAAAAACCATCCTGAGTATCGTGGAAAAATCTCTCTCGTCATGATTATTGTTCCATCGCGTGATATGGTTAATAAATATGCAAAACTAAAAAAGACGATCGATGAGAAAATCGGAGCAATAAATGGCAAATATTCTAAGATAGACTGGATCCCGGTATATTATTTTTATCACAGTTTTAATTTTGACGATCTAGTCGCTATGTACTCCATAGCTGATATTGCATTGGTCGTTCCTCTCAGAGATGGGATGAATCTGGTAGCAAAAGAATATGTTGCAGTCAAAAGAGATAATCCAGGAGTTCTTATATTGAGCGAAATGGCTGGAGCAGCAGCTGAGTTACGTAATGCCATCATAATAAATCCGAATGACATAAAACAAATAGACAATGCCATTTATGAAGCTCTTAACATGCCTTACGACGAACAAAAAAAACGTATAAAAAGAATGCAGGCTACATTATCCAAACATACAATAAAAAATTGGGCTTCACTTTTCGTTAATAGTTTACTAAAGGTATGTAACGAAAATGCATTATTAAACAATAAAGAAATAGATTCAGACAAATGTAAAACGATTCGTAAATCATATCAAAAAGCTTCCAAACGTTTATTGGTTTTCGACTATGACGGAACGCTTACCGGATTTAAAGAAGATCCTGAAGAAGCATATCCGAATACCAAAATATTAAATTTTCTACAGCAATTATCCTCCGATAAAAAAAACCATATTCTCATAACCAGCGGAAGAGATATGGCGACTTTAGAAAAATGGTTCGGAAAACTAAATATAGATTTATCTGCAGAACATGGAGCAGACTTTAAAGAGAATGGTAGTTGGAATAAATTGGTTCAAGATACGGACTGGGATGATGAAATTATGAATATATTGAATGAATTTGTAGATAAAACACCTGGATCCCATATAGAAATAAAAAGGACTGCATTAGTTTGGCACTTTAGAAGTGTAGATGATTGGTTAGCCGTTTTACGGGAACAACAATTAATAAACGCTTTAATATCGCCCTGCAATCGCCATAGGTTACAACTTATGCGTGGAAACAAAATCCTGGAAATAAAATCACCTTTGTATTCTAAAAAAATAGCTGTTGAGAAATTATTAAATGAAAATCCATATGATTTCGTATTAGCTATAGGTGACGACGTTACCGATGAAGATATGTTTATGGCATTACAGGGTAATAATGCATACAGTATAAAAGTCGGGCCCGATTCCGATATTGCTAAATATAATATTCCACTACAAACCGATGTATTGCCTTTCCTCTGTGCTATCAGTCAAATCAATACATCGTCTCATTCGTCCTGATTACGGACGAATGAATCTTGACAATTTAACCTCTTCAGAAAATAACAATGCTGTATCTATCAATGCCAGATGTGAATAAGCCTGAGGAAAATTACCTAATTGCTCCTTTGTTTGAAAATCCAGATCTTCACTAAATAATTTTACATGATTGGAATAAGTAAGCATACGCTTAAATAAATCCAAAGCCTCATCCTTGCAACAAGTAACATACAAACCCCGCACCATCCAGAATGTACAAATTGTAAAGGCAGATTTAGGGATTCCAAAATCATCATGGTTATTATACCTGAACATAAGTCCGTTATAGTATAACTTCTTATATATTGCTTGAACCGTTTTTTTATATTTCGGATCATCCGGAGATATAAATCCATATTTTTCCATTAACAATAAAGA
>CAZKSK010000138.1:0-6458 GCA_964555225.1 uncultured Bacteroides sp. | reverse complement strand
AGCAACTCTTTTCATTTTACGATTTAAGGTGAATCGAATTTTTACATTGTAAGTACCATCATTTCTCAATCCATCTTTTTTAATCTCTTCTCTAATAGTAAGCATCCTTAATTGTATATTATATCGGTAAACAATAAGGAAACAGAAGTAGTAAATTAGCTGATTTTTGTCAAAAAAATCAAAATTAGAGAGAAAAACAGCATGAAGTCAGATGTCCCGATAATGATTAAAAAAGCCCCATAATATAATATTATGAGGCGGTTTTTGATTGTGGACCAGATAGGGCTTGAACCTATGACCTCCAGATTATGAGTCTGTTGCTCTAACCAACTGAGCTACAAGTCCGGCTCTTACTTCTGTAATTGCGATGCAAAAGTATATTATTTTATTGAAATGTGCAAGGATTTCTAAATTATTAATTGTAATTTTGCGTCAAATTAATAAACGAGAATGGATCGCAAAATCAAAAATATTATTTTCGACTTTGGCGGCGTTTTAGTCGATTTGGATAAATCTCGATGTGTAGAAGCCTTTCAAAGGCTAGGTTATCCCGACGTTATGGCTATGGTTGGAAAATATCAACAATATGGAATTTTTGCCTCTTTAGAAGATGGATCGATTTCTTCAGAAGTGTTCTGTGATGAAATTCGCCATGATGCAGCTGTTACTCCAACTAATTCACAAATTATAGAAGCTTGGAATACGATGTTGGGAGTTATCCCCAAATATAAGTTGGATGCTTTGCTTAAACTTCGTAAGTATTATATGGTTTATTTATTAAGCAATACGAACTCCATTCATTGGGATTATGCATGTAAAAAATTGTTTCCGTATCATGGATTTGACGTGAATGATTATTTTGAAGAAATATTTCTTTCTTATGAAATGAAAATGGTAAAACCTCATCCTGAAATTTTTCTTTCTATCCAAAATCAAACCGGTATTATGGCTTCTCAGACTTTATTAATAGATGACTGTCAGGCTAATTGTGATACGGCACAGAATTTAGGATTTTCTGTTTATTGCCCAAAAGATGATGAAGACTGGCGTTGCTTGTTTCCAGAGTTATAATGAAATTAATTACTGATATAATAGTTGATAATCAAAATTTGTCCTCTTGTGTCGCTACCATTGGTTTTTTTGATGGCTTGCATAAAGGGCATAAGTTTTTGATTGACCAAGTAAAAAGAACTGCTGCTGAGGAAAACAAAATATCAGCTGTGATTACGTTCCCTATTTATCCCCGTAAGGTGTTACATCCTGATTTTAATCCTGAGTTGCTTTCTACATTAGAAGAAAGAATGGGACATCTTCAAGATACTGGTATAGATGAATGTTTTTTAATACCTTTTACTTTTGAACTTTCTCAGCTTTCCGCTTATGATTTTATGTATAAAGTTCTAAAGCGTCAGTGTAATGTATCGACTTTGGTTATTGGTTATGATCATCGATTTGGACATAATCGAAGTGAAGGTTTTAACGATTATGTTCGTTTTGGAGAAAAGTTGGGGATAGAAGTTTTACAGGCAAAGGCTTTGCAGTTGAGCGATTTTGTTGTAAGTTCTTCTGTATGTCGTTCTTTTCTGTTATCCGGAGACGTTGGTAAAGCCGCAGAATGTTTAGGCTATTTTTATAGTTTGTCCGGATATGTTATAAATGGCTATAAAGTGGGACGGACTATTGGTTTCCCAACTGCCAATCTTCATATTACAGATAAAGATAAATTAATTCCGGCACGAGGTGTGTATGCTGTTAAAGTTATTTTACGAGGTGTCTTTTATAAAGGCATGCTTAATATAGGTAGTCGTCCAACTATAAATAATGGTGATGAACTATCGATAGAAGTAAATATTTTAGGGTTTTCCGGTGATATTTATCAGGAGTTTCTGCGTATAGAATTTGTTAGTTTATTGAGAGAAGAAATC
This sequence comes from uncultured Bacteroides sp., assembly GCA_964555225.1. Taxonomy (GTDB): domain Bacteria; phylum Bacteroidota; class Bacteroidia; order Bacteroidales; family Bacteroidaceae; genus Phocaeicola_A. The sequence goes on along the minus strand of CAZKSK010000138.1, from coordinate 4,533 downwards.
AAATTTCCTTCGGTTAAATGTTTAGTTGAACAACTTCACAGAGATAGAGCAATAGTTGAAAGAATCATAACACTATAAGGATCCTTTTAATAATAAGATGTTATTTTTTTATTTGCCAAAGAATAAAAAATTATTGTTTTTCGATGAATATAAACTTTAAACAATAAAATAAAAGAGGAATGAAACGTGCGATATTTTTAATGATTATTTATTTTGTATTATCTCAAATTGCCGGACTTTTTTTGGTAGTAGCAGAATTTGTACAGTCAATTTTGAAAGGCGGTGGAATGGTAGGATTAGCAAAAGGTGCTCAATCGTCTTCAATAATGACTACCGGTTTGGGTATCGTCCTTTTAGTTAGTCAAATTGTTATGATTTGGTTTATGTGGCATTTTCGTTATTTGAAACCTGCTAAAGATTTTGCAGGAAAGGTGTCATGGATAGTCCTTTTGATTTGTGTTCCGTTAGTTATAGCGTTTGGCTATTCACTTAATTGTGTCAATGAATGGATAAATCTTCCAAATCTTGTGGAAACAGAAATGGATGGGATGATTAAGAGTGTCACGGGAATAATTAGCATAGTTATCGGTGCACCCTTTATGGAAGAATTAATGTTTCGTGGAGCCATAGAGGGGCATTTTTTGCGTCAGGGGAAAAGCCCTTCGTTTGCGATTGTGATTTCAGGATTATTGTTCGGATTATATCATATGAATCCTGCACAAATTCCTTTTGCATTTCTTCTAGGTTGTTTATTAGGCTGGCTTTATTATAGAACAGGGAGTTTATGGCCGGGGATTTTGTGCCATGCAGTAAATAATAGTTTAGCAGTAATTCTTTCTTTTGTGTATACGGATAAAGATAATATTTCAGACATTATTACGAATTCGGCTTTGAAATGGGGGCTTGCTTTAGCCGGTATAATTATTACAGTTTTGTTGGTCATAATAATTTCTCGCATTGTTTTAAAGCCAAAGCCTGTTACTGAGTTGGAAGGGAGTGAGATTATACCTTCGAGAGTAAAACCCCTGAATGTGACAAACGATACTCCCTCTTAGTTTTATACATAAAATATAAGATTAAGAAAAAACGACTTCAAAAGGATGTTTTGTATTTGCGAAGTTCTTTTCTTAATAATTGGGCTTTACCATTTGTTAATGTATCCAGTAAGGTCCAGAAATTTTTCCCGTGATTCATTTCACGAGTATGACATAATTCATGGAGTAATACGTAATCAATAAGATGAGACGGAAGCAACATTAGGTAATAGCTTAAGTTGATTTTTTTCTTTGAGGTGCAACTACCCCAATTGGAACGGTTACTTTTAATGCTAATGTTATTGAATGGGAGATTATTTCTTTTCGAAAGTTGTTGAAGTCTGATAGGCAAATAACTTTTAGCTTGTTTACGTAGAATTTCTTCAATTACTTTGTGTAACCATTCTTGAATCTCTTTTCTATTAAAATCTGTTTCTGGTGGGCATATTATTTGAGTTTTTCCTGTAGCGAAAATTGCTTGTGGAGGAGATATTGGCATGCATAAAGAAATTTCTTGAGATTCTGAGGTCGTCACCTTTGTACTTGATAAAATGAGTTTAATGGGTCTATTGTTTGAAAAGAAACTACTTTTGGATCCCACTGTCAGAGAAATATTTAGCAGATCTGTTTTTATTTCAAAAGAAAGATTTATTGGACATACAGATAGTTTCTTTTTGCTTTGTAACATTCTTTCTCTAAATCCGTTTAGTACTTCGGTAACATATTTAAATGAAATTCCGATAGGAGTAGTAACGTAAATAGCTTCTGGACGAGTATGTATGATAATTCTTTTTGCTCTTGAATGCTGTCTGAAAATGATTTTCCCTAATTCAGGGTCTGTTGTTTCCTGTGGAAAATTATTTGTTTTATTCAAAAACATGGAAGGAATATTTTTTTCTTAAAACAAAATTAAAAAAAAAATGTATGGCTTGCAACTTTTAAGTCATTATATTCGTCTAATATTTAGAAACCAATTAAAAAAACATAGATTATGAAAAAGTTTTTTCTTTGCATGACAACATTATGCTTTTTTGCATTAACATTGAGTAGTTGCAGTATGTCTTATATAGGTGGAATACAACCTAGTAAGCACCGTATCAGTCGTTCTTACAATAATATAAAGGATTTTTCTTCAATTTATTCGGATGTTGTAGCAAATCTTGAATATACACAATCTGATGTAGTTAGCGTTGTTATAGAAGGTCCAGATAATTATGTACCGTTGTTTGTTGTAAGTGAAGATAACGGAACGTTGAAGATTACAATGAAAAAAAATTCTAAGTTAGCAAAGGGGAATTCCGTAACGATTCGCTTGAGTAGTCCGATTTTTCGCAAACTTCAGAATGAGGGAGTTGGAAATATTAAATTGTTAGGAAAGATTCAAGGTGATGCGATTGAAATAAGAAATGATGCAGTTGGCAATGTTAAAGTAGAAAATCTCATTTGTAATACACTTGATGTGAATTCGGATGGTGTTGGTAATTTGAACCTTTCAGGAGTTTGTAACAAAGCTACTTATTCTGTAGACGGAGTTGGAAATTTGAATGCTGTCGGCATGAAAACTGTTAATTTGGATATAGATCAAGACGGCGTAGGTAATATTTCATGTTTTGCATCCAAGAGACTTTCTGTTAAATCGGAGGGCGTTGGTAATGTAAAATATGCAGGTAATCCCGAGCAAAAGCAGATTAATCGCGAAGGAGTCGGTTCCGTAAAATCGATTGATTAATTGAATTCATTGTGAAATAATTATATTAGTTTTTTATTTATGAAAAAGGTCTGGACTTATTAAAGTTTGGACCTTTTTTGAGTATAATATAAATATCCTTTTTAAATTAGTATTTTCTTTTTGGATTTTTAGGAAACCAACCTTTCTCTACACGTTTTTTTTGTTCAAATATTTCCAAAATGCTCCAAAAACATGTAAAAGCAAAAACTCCTAATAAAGAAGAAATAAGTACATTATTGACAGAAAGAGATCCCCCGATGCCCAAGATGCCAGCTAAGGGAAATATCCACCAAAGACGTGTGCCAAAGTAATATTCCATTTTTATAACGATAGGATGAAATATTCCAATAATTAAAAAAGTACAGATACCTATAATTAGTCCGTCATAATTAATAATATTCATTGTTAGATTGTTTTTGTGAACAAAGATATACTTTTGAAATGTTATTATGAAATAAAATCTAATTTTTGAATGTTATTTGATACCTAACTCTATAAAGAAAGTATATTCAATACAAAAAAACATTATACTCCCTTTTGCTTGAAAATTAATATTTCCTAATAAACAATCTTAAAACCTTAATAAAACAATAACTATTATCCAACTACTTTACAAATAAAATCTCTCTCTTCTTTCTTTTACCATTTGTAAGTGTTTTACTTCGTGTTTGTATCTTTTTTCTTTATTTCTTTTGCAAAGATAATCTTTTTGTTTATTAATTGCAAGAAATAATTACAAAAAGATTTATATATAATTATTTTTATTTACAAAGGATATAAATTTCTCTTATTTTAATTTCAAATTGAAACTCTTTATGCTGTTATTATACCAATTTAAAAAGTCCGCCGGCCAAAGTACGTATAATTCCTTTCATTTCAAGTTCGAAAAGAAGTACATTGAGTTTTTGAATAGAGATATTACTTTCGACAACCAGTGTATTGATTTGAATTCCTTCTGGATTTCTCATAAGAATATTTATTATGGCTTGTTCTTCCATCGTTAAATCCGGGAATAAGTTTCTTTGTACTTCTTTCAAAGGTTTATTCATATTTATATCCCAGCACATACTTTTAATGAAATCTTCAGCATTATTTATCAATATAGCTTTGTTATCCTTAATAAGATTGTTGCAACCTTTCGAAAATTCGTCATTGGTTCTTCCAGGAAATGCAAAGCAATCCCGATGATAGCTTTCTGCAAGTTCGGCTGTGATAAGGGCTCCTCCTTTTTTTGCACTCTCCACAATAATGGTAGCGTCGCACATACCTGCAACAATTCGGTTTCTACTTACAAAATTTTGTCTATCGGGATTCGTTCCACTGATAAACTCAGTTAACAAGCCTCCTTTATTAATCATTTTAGCAGCCGTGTTTCGATGAACAGATGGATATATGCGATCCAATCCATGAGCTAGTACACCGATTGTTTTTATATCATTTTGCAATGCGGTTTGATGTGCATGGATGTCTACTCCATATGCTAAGCCGCTTACAATAATTATATCGGGGCACATAGATTGGATTTCTTGTATAAACTTTTTGCAGAGATCTTTTCCATATTCTGTGATGTGACGAGTACCTACTACACTAATGATTTGTAAATTGTTGAGATTTGCGTTTCCTTTGTAAAATAAATAGAGAGGAGCATCGTCACATTCTCTAAGCCTGCTTGGATAGTCTTCATCTTTGTATCCCAAACAAGTAATCTTATTTTTTTGAATGAAATGATATTCTTTTTCAGCCAAATCAAAAGCCTCCGGACAATCCAGT
>CAZKSK010000137.1:0-6512 GCA_964555225.1 uncultured Bacteroides sp. | reverse complement strand
GAACGTACAATCTTTTATGCACGTGGAGTTTTGGAAACAGTAAAAAAGTTACGTTGGACTCCGGATATCATACATTGTCACGGCTGGATCACATCATTGATTCCATTATATGTTAAAACAGCTTATAATGAAGAACCGTCTTTCAGAGATTCAAAAATTGTTTATTCCATTTATAATGATGATTTTAAATCAAATTATCCTAATGATTTTATTCAACGACTAAAAATTAAAAACATTGAAGATAAAGATCTCGATCTATTGAAATCACCTATTAATTATACTCAAATACAGAAATTAGCTATTAAATATTCTGATGGCGTCATACAAAACAGTGAACATATTCTTACAGAATTAAGTGACTTTGCGAAAGAATCTCAAATTCCTGTATTAGATTATCAAACAAGTGATAATTATGCAGAAATCTTTGAATCTTTCTATGATGAAATTATGGAAAAATAATATAAACTTAGGATTTATTTTTATATGAAAATAATAAATTACATCGGAACACTTTTACTCGTCCTACTTTTGGCGGGGTGTGACGACTCTCTGGCTGATATGGGAGGCAGTATGATTCCTGATAAAGACCAGCTTACCATATGGACTGACAGTGCAAATGTTTCCATTAATTCATTAATTGTAGGAGATTCTATTTATGCAAGATCATCTGTAGCCTATCTTGGTAAATATACAGACCCTGATACGAATACAAAACTGGAATCTGATTTTCTCGCACAACTTCATTGTCGTGAAAACTTTGAATTTCCGAATAATATACAAAATAAAAAATCTGTCAGTGTAATTTTAAGACTATATTTTGACAAATTTTTCGGAGACTCCCTTAATTCATGTAAATTAAGCGTATATCCTCTGAGCAAAGTTATGGATGATGATAAAAATCTATATACCAATCTCAATCCGGAAGATTATTACGATTCTACTCAGGAACCAATAGCAACTAAAACTTATACTGCATCAGATCATTCAATTACCGATTCTGCTCGTTGGAGTAGCAGTTATTATGCAAATATTCCGATTTCTTTACCAACAAAAATCGGAACAGATATGATTAATAAGTTTTATGAAACAAATGCTCAAGGTGATAGTATAGGAAAAGAATATTTCAAGAATCCGTATCAATTTATCAACAATATAAATAAAGGGTACTACGTAAAATGCGAGCGGGGAGATGGAACTATTCTCTATATAGATCAGGCCCAATTAGAAGTTTATTTCAATTACTTTGAAGAAAGTAAAACCGGTTTACGTGATTCATTAGTTACTGCAGCAGGTATTTTCGGTGCAACGAACGAAGTGGTACAAGCTAATAAATTTAAAACAGCAGGCATAAAAGAATATGTTGATAAACAAGATATTGAAAATAATGCAGCTGTCATCAGAACTCCTGTCGGCGTTTTTGCAGAAGTAACAATTCCAGTCAACAGTGTTTCCGAAAAAGATTCTCTAAATTCTGCTCAAGTCGTTTTCAGACGTTATAATGATGACGGAAGTGCAAAATATAAAATGAATGTTCCTTCCACATTATTAATGGTAAGAAAGAAAGACATGTACACTTTTTTTGAAAAAGATAAAGTATACGACAATATAACCTCCTTTATTGGGACTTTTGTTTCCAATACAAGTACGTCATCTACTTCTACTTATAACTCCTATGCTTTTAATAATATAGCAAACTTAATTCGTTATTGTCAATGGGAAAGAAATGAAGGATTAAAAACCGATCCCAATTGGGAATCTGATAATCCGGATTGGAATAAAGTAGTACTGATACCTATTACATATTCTACAGCAACGACCAGCAGTAGCACTGCAATAGTCACGTCTGTAAAACATGATTTGCAACCAGGTAGTGTCTGTTTGAAAAAAGATGGAATCAAATTAAAACTAATATATAGTACATTCAATAAGTAAATAAAAAAGCGACTTAAAAAAAAGCCGCTTTTTTATTTACCACACTATTACTTTACTGATTTCTTTTTCTTAGAATTAGTCGTTTTATTTGTTGACACTTTTCTTGAAGAATCTTTGTCTGAATCAATTACTATAGACTTTTTCTCCGCTTTTACCAACTTATCATGAAGTTTATCTATTTCCATATTCAAAGCAGATAACTCTTCACCTTGATTCTTAATAGTTGTCAACAAAGAATTTAATTCTTCATTATCTATATCTGCAGGGTATAATGAATTCACTCTATTAATAAAATCACCCAATATATTCATATAATTAGTAAATGCATCATAAGGAGAATCGTAAATTCCTCTATCAATTCCACAGGAACAATTTTTAGTCGTCATGAAACGGAAATTATTACTTGCTTGCAAATAATCCCAATCTTGTTTAATTCGACGATCCTGACATAAAAGGACACGTTCTGCGACACTATATAGTTTATTAAATGCTTCACGTTGCATAATATTCCCTAACCAGCTACTAACATCCCTTTCTTCATCTACCCATGACATGGGATACGGTACATCTATCTGTCCCACTGATTTTAATTTAGTACAAATTTCCGTAGGAGTTGAGAACGTTATTCCTTTCGCCTTTGCCTCAACAGGAATAGCTTTTAAGAATTCTAGAATATTAGATGATAAAGGTTGAGAAATTCCTAAAGCACATAATTCCATAAAAATATTTATAACTTGTTCTTCTTGGGGCAAAGAAGCAATCCAATCTATATATGTACTTGCAAATAACGGATATTCATTCCATTCCGAATTTGAAAAACGAAGACTAATATCATCTGACAGTTTAAAATCGCGAAGTAAAAGTTTTAAATTAGGATTCATACTGCAATGATATAAATAATGCGGACTCTTCCATCCTAATATATGTTTTGCACCTTCTGTAAGCATTCCCTTAAACCCCATATCGGCGACAACACTACCAATCTCATCCGAATAAATTAAACTGGAATTTCGACAAACCTTAGGTATTTGCCCAAACATCTGTTTAATTTTCTTCTTCATTCTATTTAGTTCTTCACGAAAACACTTCTCATTAGCCAAAGATGATAGTCCATGTGAATAAGGTTCAGCCAGAAATTCACAACAACCTGTTGAACTTAATTCTTGTAAAAGACTTATCACTGATGGCGCATGAACTTCCAATTGCTCAAGTGCAACTCCTGAAACAGATAAAGCGACTTTAAAATATTTATTATTATCTTTAGCCATCTTAATCAAAGTCTGCAAAGCAGGAATATATGAACGTTCAGCCACTTCCGTAATTGTTTTTTCATTCTCATAATCATCGTAATAATAATGATCTGTACCAATATTAAAAAAACGATATCTTTTCAAATGAATGATCTGATGTATCTCAAAATAAAGACAAATTGTTTTCATATCTAATTTGTTTACGATTAACGATAATTTCCAATAACTTGCTCATAAATATCACGTATTTTCAAACCTACCTTATCCCACGTAATACTATCTACTTCTTTCTTCCCTTCAACCTTAAGAAACTCATAAAGAGAGGGATTTGTGCAAATAGAATAAATAGCATCTGCCATAGCATGTATATCCCAATAGTCCAATTTAATGCATTTGTCCAAAATTTCAGCACATCCTGACTGCTTAGAAATAATAGTTGGTACACAACATTGCATAGCCTCTAAAGGCGAAATTCCAAAAGGCTCTGAAACCGAAGGCATAATATATACATCACTGGCTTTCAAAACTTCATAAACTTGCTTTCCCTTCATAAACCCCGGAAAATGGAAACGGTCAGCGATACCTCTTTCCGCCACCAAACGAATCATCGGAACCATCATATCACCATTCCCAGCCATCACAAAACGAATATTACGAGTCCGTTTAAGGACCAACGCTGCTGCTTCCACAAAATATTCAGGTCCCTTTTGCATAGTAATTCTCCCTAAAAAAGTAACAAGTTTTTCTTTTATGTTTTTTTGAGGAATAATGTCCTGTATTTCTTTGGATAAGGGAGAAACAGCATTGTGAACTGTCGAAACTTTATGTGGATCCTGAAAATATTTATGGATAACAGTCTGACGCGTTAATTCACTCACACACATAATGTGATCGGCATGATCCATTCCGTTTTTCTCGATAGCATATACGCTAGGATTAACATTACCACGACTTCTATCAAAATCTGTCGCATGAACATGAAGAATCAATGGTTTTCCACTCACCTGTTTTGCATGTATTCCAGCAGGATATGTCAACCAATCATGAGAATGAATAATATCAAATTGCTGTTGACGTGCCACAACCCCGGCAACTATTGAATAATTATTAATTTCCTCTTGTAAATTATCCGGATAACGCCCAGAAAATTCCAAACAACCTAAATCATTGGTGTTCATATAACCAAAATCAGCATAAATATGATCTCGTAAATCATAATACAATTGTGGATTCATATAACCACCGACTCTATTATTTACATAGTCCCATTGAACATCACGCCAAACAATAGGTACACTGTTCATCCCTATAATTTTTAAAAAACTTTGGTCTTCATCACCCCAAGGCTTCGGAATACAGAAAGTAATTTCCATATCATCCTGTCGAGACAAGCCTTTGGTCAAACCATAGCTAGCAGTTCCCAAGCCTCCTAAAATATGAGGAGGAAATTCCCAACCAAACATTAATACTTTCATTTTCTACTCCTCCTGTTTATAATCATACTTGTTCAATAATTTCAGACTACGAAGAATCTCTGCCACATTCATTGCAAATGAAACAGCGCCTCTTCCTCGAAAAGGAGGATTACCATCGAATAACTCAGGAATAGAACCTATACAATGGGAAGTCATCTCATCTTCATAACTTATCAATTGACGTTCAACAAAAGAAACTCCACTCATTTTATAGATTCTCAGATAAGCTTCAAAATAAAAACCACACAACCAAGGCCAAGCTGTACCTTGATGATAAGCAGAATCACGTTGGGTTTGTGGTCCTTCATAGTTGGGATTATATCCCCCACTCTTTGGACTTAATGAACGAAGTCCCTTAGGTGTAAGTAATTCTTTCGTAATAATATCTAAAACGCCCTTTCTTTGAATTACGTTCAATGGAGAATAATCCAAAGCTATGGCAAACACCATATTGGGCCTTACGCTCCAATCTATCATCTTCCCATCTACATAATCGTATAAATAACCATATTCATTCAAGAAAGTAGAAACAAACGAACCTTTTGTCACGTTAGCTAATTGATCCAAATATTCGGCCTTTTCCTCATCTCCTTTTTCTTTAAGCATCTCGGAAACAAAGCACAAAGCATTATACCATAAAGCATTAATTTCTACAATATAACCAGAACGAGGAACAACAGGAACTCCATTGACTGTAGAATTCATCCACGTTACGGTTTTTTCCTTCCCATTGGTAAACAACAAACCGTTTTCATGCAAAAAAAGATTTTCATGTTCTCCCTTACATATATAATCTACTATATCTTCTGCCAAATTCATATATTTGGAGAGGAAAGCATTTTTAGAAACCATCTTAGCATATTGTTGCAACGACCAAATCGCCCATAAAAGAACATCGGGGTGCTCCATCTCATAAATTTTTACATTTAGAGGTTCACCTTTAATAAAAGAATAAATAGCTTTTTGAGCTGTTCCCATTGCCGACTCATATTCATCTTTTTCATCAATAGCCAGTGTTAATCCCGGTAAAGAAATAAACATATCTCTTGCACGACATTTAAACCAAGGATAACCGGCCAATATATAATGTTCGTTTTCTTGCTTGTTGTGAAATTGATGAGCCGAATTTGTCAAGCAATGAATGAAACTATCACGGGGAGTCCTATCATCAACCTCCTTTTGAAAAACATGTCGTAAGGTATTTGTATTACATTCAGAAATTCCACCTGAAAAGACTACACATTCACCCTTCTTAATTTCAACCTCAAAATAACCGGGAACATATAAATCTTCATTGAAAGCATAACCACGTTCCTGTTCTTTAGGATATTCAATACCCCTATACCAGTCAGGAGTATAATAGAATTCATTCTTTTTGTTCAATTGCATATATAGCTCCGGATAACCCGAATACATGCAGGTCTTTATACCATTTTGCACTATCTCATAACTTTTATTAGCTTGTGCGTTCTCGTGAGTATATTGACGTACACTTCTAAAAGCTAAAAAAGGTCTAAGTCTAAGTATCGTAGACGAATGAGCTTCCATTAATGTATAACGAATGAGAATTCTATTCTCATGATGAACAAAAACTTTTTCTTTTTTTAAAAGGACTCCACCTACACGATAAATTGTAGTAGGAACTTTATCACAATTAAATTCACGGATATATTTATGTCCTTTAGGGCTATAATTATTTCCCTGGTATTTATGCAAGCCCAAATTGAATTCTGCTCCATGCTGAATAACTGTTTCATCAAGAGATGAAAGTAATACATGGTTTTCATCATCCAGTTGAGGTACAGGTATAACAAGTAATCCATGATATTTTCTCGTATTACAATCGACAATTGTT
>CAZKSK010000136.1:0-6555 GCA_964555225.1 uncultured Bacteroides sp. | reverse complement strand
TGTTTGACCAGTGAATCGGATATATTGATCAATGGCATAAACAATAATGTTATTTCTATGTATTTCTTCAAAAGTGATTTCCCATTCATTATGACATTCTTTCCCATCTATAGTTGCCATCGGATAGAGAGCTGCGCCGTTTTGATAACCTAGTTTTTCCGCATTTTCAATAGCTTTTGGAAGCTGTTTGTATCGATAGAGAAGTAAGTTCCTGACAATATCTGTAGGTGTAGATAATAAGAAAAATGGAACACAACATAACTCTGTATTCCATTGTGTATTTCCTCCATATTTTTCACCTGTGAAGCCTTTAGGTCCAATGTTTAAACGGGGATCATCTCCTCTATATGATTGATTTAACTGGAAGATATTAAATCGAATGGCTTGTTGGGCTTTAGGATCACCTTCTATAGTAACATCAGTATCGTTCCATATATTATGCCAAACTTCTGAGTGCTCTGTGAAAATTTTTTGCCAACCAACATTTGCAGCTTCTATACATTGTTGCGTAGATTGTTTTACCAAATCTTCAATGTCCTCGTACAGTGAAGATGTGACGGCAATATATTTGTATAGAGAAAGAATGTCTCCAGGTTTAACTTCAGTTCCTGCGCTGTATCCAACCGATTTTTCCTTTTCAATACGAATGGAAGATGATAGATATTCTTTATCATTTTTATAAAGTCGATGAGTAAATGCTATACATACTTGTGATGTCTCTCTCAAAACCTGTGCTCGGAGGTAGGCATATTGAGAAGTCGTTTTTGCTTCGATAATATTCCACATTTTTTTTTGGAAATTGGCTTCTTCATGAAATACATCTCCATCAATATAAGGCAAGAGTGATAATTTACCTGTGTAATTTTCTGATTTTACAGTATATCGAATAAGGCAAAGGTTTTGTCGCTTCATACTTAGGAAGTGTTCAATATTTACCGAAATTGCATTCCCTTTGGGTGAGATAGCTTCAAAAGAACGAACTTGTATACCAGTTTTCATATGCAATGTTCTTTTAAAATTTTTCACGTCCCATTCTGCTAGATTCAATTCTTCATCAATGAGCCTAACTTTTATTTTACTCCAATTGGGTGCGTTGGGTATACGTGCATAGTAATCGGGATAACCGACTTTCCACCAACCAACTTTGGTAGGATCTTTATAATAAATGCCTGCAACATATGACCCCATTAAATGATCTTCTGAATAATCTTCTTCAAAATTACCTCTTTGTCCTATTCTTCCATTCCCGAGACTAAAAATACTTTCGGAAGCCCGTTGATATTCGGGATTGAAGCCTTCTTCAATAATGTCCCATTCATTTATTTTATATTTCTCAGCCATAATTGAACCGTTTTTATTTATTTTCCTTAATTATCCAGACGCACGTGGCACCGACAAGCAGCAAACATCCTCCAATTACCATCATTAAAACTTCAGGTGCCAATCCTCCTTGAGGTGTTAGTAATGATAGAATAAAACCTCCGAGACATGCTGTAACAATTTGAGGAATACAGATAGTTCCATTAAAAAGTCCTAAGTAAGTTCCCATATGACCACCACTAAGTGCATTTGTCAAAATAGTAAATGGTAAAGCTAAAGCTGAGGCCCATGTACACCCGATAAGAGCAAATGCTATAAATAGCCCCGATAAACTGTGAGTGAAATAAAGGGAAATAAATCCGATTGCTCCTAAAATAAGACTTAATGAATAGATTATATGACGATTTTTGAACCATGGAATAATAATAGCCCAAAGAACTGCACCAATGGCTTGTACAGCGTAGGCAACCCCAATCCAATTTCCGGCTTCTTGATATTGACTAGATTGAGTATCAAGAACTATCTTAGTTACGCCTCCAACCACTTTTGTTACTGTTGGAGTGTTAAATATATTATAGGCTACAGTTCCGTTTGTATATGTCCACATAATCATAAATGAACTCCAACAAAAAAATTGTACGAGACCTACCGTCCAAAAAGCCTTAGGTGCATTCAGAAGAAGTTTGAACATATTTGTCTTTTCGTTTTTTTTCTGTTCTGTAATTCCATGATATTCAGCATATTCTTTAGGCGGCATTTCTTTTACTTTGATGGTTGTGTAAATGACACATAAGATGAGAATAGCAGCTCCTATATAAAAAGAATAAATGACCGAGTCAGGAATAACCCCTTTTGGAGCCGTATTATTAAGTCCTATATATGACAAAACAAATGGGAATAAAAAACCGACTAGGCTTCCTGCATTACAAAGAAAACTTTGGATAGAATAGGCTAAACCTTTTTGTTTTTCGTTTACCATGTCACCAACTAACATCTTGAAAGGTTGCATGGCTATGTTAATTGATGTATCCAAAAACATCAGCGAAATCAGTCCGAATATCATGGCAGCACTTACGGACATTCCAAAACTTCCGGCATTGGGGAGCATACACATTACAATCACAGCAAGAGTTGCTCCTATAAACAGATAGGGAATACGACGTCCGAAGCGGCACCATGTTTTGTCACTGCAAGCACCTATAATGGGCTGGATAATGATTCCTGCCAATGGCGGCAATATCCAAAAATAGCTTAATTGATGTGGGTCTGCTCCAAGAGTCGAAAAGATTCGGCTTATATTTGCACTTTGCAAGGCGTAGGCTATTTGAACTCCAAAAAATCCGAAGCTGAGATTCCATAGTTCCCAAAAATTTAAATCAGGTTTTGTTCTCATTATATTTATTTTTTATTTATTTTGTAGTACCTCTTACGACTAAGTTTGTGCGTATAATACGGTTTTGTATTTTTTCATCGGATTTGCTATTCAATTTTTCCAATAATATTTCAATAGCGTTTTTGCCTACCTCAAAACCTTTTTGTTCAACAGTCGTTAGTTTGGGATCTGTAGAAACAGCAATAAATCCATCTGTAAATCCACAAATGGAAACTTCATCAGGGATTCTTAATCCGGCTAGTTTACATGCATAAAGAATACCTGATGCTGTATCATCATTGATTGCGAAGAAGGCGTCTGGTCGATTGTCCATTTCTAGTAAAGTTGATGTTATGGCAATCGCTTGTTCCCGGGTATCACAAATTTTAATCATAGAATTTTCTACAGGTATGTGATATTTTTTCATTGCATCCAAATAGCCGTTTCTTCTGTTTTTAGAGATTTCAAGATTTAGAGGTGCACTATAGAATAATATTCGTTTACAGCCAGTTTGTATCATATATTCTACTGCAGCGAAGGAACCTGCATAATCATCCACAACAACTCGTTCTGTATTTATACCTGTACAGATTCTGTCATAGAAAATAATAGGTATACCATTATCTATTAACTCTTGATAATGTGTGTATTCGGTGGTTTCTTTGGCCAAAGATGCAATTACTCCGCAAACTCTGGCTTCGATGAATGAATGAACAATATTCACTTCTTTTTTATATTGATCATTACTTTGTGCAATAATAATTTGATATCCATTTTTTGTTGCAATGTCTTCAATACCACTTAAAATACTCGAAAAATAGAAATGTACGAATTGTGGAATTATGACTCCTATGATGTTTGAGCGTTGATTGCGCAAATTCATAGCCATGACATTAGGTTTATAATGATGAATTTTTGCAAAGTCTTGCACCTCCTTTCTAGTAGTTTCTTTAATCTCGGGATTGTTTTTTAAGGCACGAGAAACTGTTGAAATAGAGATACCCAGTTCTTTGGCTATATCTTTTATGGTGATGGGTTCATTCATGTATTCTAAATTTGTGATTAAAGTCAACGTTACAAATGTAATGAATGCTTCATTAACCTTGTTTTGCTTCTCTTATATTAATTAAGGTGAACTTGTGCAAACGTTTGCATTGCAAATATAACACAAAATGATAAAAAAGAAATAAAATCAGATAGTTAATGTTCTATATTTGCTTTGTAAGAAAGTGTAAATTAATATATGAATTAAACAATTGTTAACTTTAATTTTTGTAAAAGCATGAAACAAGTTAATCTTAGAGTCTATCGCAGGATTTTTCCCATATTATTGGGATTGTTCTTGTCCGTGAATGTCTTTGCACAGAATATTACTGTAAAAGGACATGTCAAGGATTCTGCCGGTGAGCCCGTTATTGGTGCCAACATTGTTGAAAAAGGTACAACAAACGGGACTATTACCGATTTTGATGGAAATTTTCAATTGCAATGTAGGAAGGGAGCTATATTGACTATTTCATTTGTAGGATATCAGTCTCAACAGCTCGCAGCAACACTTAACATGATGGTCATATTAAAAGATGATTCAAAAATGTTGGATAATGTAGTTGTTATCGGTTATGGTACAGTAAAGAAAAGCGATGCAACAGGTTCTGTTGTTTCGGTAAAAGCAGATCAATTAAATAAAGGTTCGATTTCAAATCCTGCAGATTTGCTGCAAGGAAAATCAGCCGGAGTTCAGGTCGTGTCAGGTAGTGGTGCTCCTGGTGATGGAGCTACAATCCGTATACGTGGAGGTTCTTCTCTTTCTGCGTCTAATGACCCTCTGATCGTTATAGACGGATTACCCGTTAGTAATACGAGTATTTCAGGTATGTCGAGTCCGTTATCTACTATCAATCCGAATGATATAGAATCATTTACCGTTTTAAAAGATGCTTCTGCAACAGCTATTTATGGTTCTCGTGCATCAAATGGTGTCATTGTAATTACAACAAAGAAAGGTGCAAGTGGTCAGAAAAAGCCCACTATAAACCTGGATATGACCGGCACAATGAGTTATGTAGGCAAAACTATTGATGTAATGGATGCTGAGACATTAAGATCTTACTTAACGGAGAAAATTGGTAAAGATGAGGCTATCAATGCTTTGGGCAATGCCAATACGGATTGGCAGAAAGAAATTTATAGAACAGCTTTTACTGAAGAATTGAATGCAAGCATTACAGGTTCTGTTCAAGGTAAAGGCAAGATGAATTCATTGCCTTATCGTATCTCTTTAGGACATCTGAATCAGGATGGTATTCTTGAAACTTCAAATATGAAGCGTTCTACTGCATCATTTAATCTTACTCCGACATTTTTCGACAGTCATTTGACTGTAAATTTGAATGCCAAAGGTGTTTATGCGAAAAATCGTTTTGCTGATACGGGTGCTATTGGTGCAGCTGTTAGTTATGATCCTACTCAAGAGGTTTATGATTCTTCTTCTAACGGTTTGCAAGGGTATAGAATCTGGAGAAATACTGCGGGAGATGTTAATACAATGGCAACGCTTAATCCAGTAGCCATGTTGAATCAGAAAGATGATAAATCTACAGTGAAACGTTTTATAGGGAATGCCCAGTTTGATTATAAGTTCTTTTATGTTCCCGGTTTGAGAGCTAATTTGAATTTGGGTCTGGATATTTCAAGTAGTGACGGAACAGTAGATACTCCTGAAGGTTGTGAAATGTCCTGGCATGATAAAACTCAAAATGGTTCAGGACTGCACAAAGATTATTCACAGACTCGCCGTGATCAATCTCTAGAGTTCTATTTGAATTATGTAAAAGAAATAAAAGAAATAGCTAGTAAATTTGATTTGATGGCAGGTTATTCTTGGCAACATTTTTATAATTCAACCAATTCTCTTTCTGTAAAACAAAATGATCGTACTTCTGTTTTGGAAGACACGCCATTTAAAACAGAAAATTATTTGGTTTCTTTCTTCGGACGTTTTAATTATACATTATTAGATAGATATTTATTTACTTTTACAGCCCGTGATGATGGTACTTCACGCTTCCAGAATAATAAATGGGGCTTTTTCCCATCAGCTGCTTTAGCATGGAGAATTACAGAGGAACCATGGATGAAGAATATAGCAGGTAATACATTGTCCAATTTAAAACTTCGTCTTGGTTATGGTATTACCGGTCAACAGGAACTTAATGCGGGAGATTATCCTTCTATCCCTACTTATAAAACCAATTTGATGGGTAGTTATTATATGTTTGGAAATACAGTTATCGTTCCTATTTCTCCGAAAGCATATGCTGCAGATTTGAAATGGGAGTCAACTACGACTTATAATGTAGGTTTGGATTTCGGGTTTCTAAATAATAGAATTAGTGCTAGTATTGATGCCTATTATCGTAAAACAAAGGATTTGATCAATTATGTTCCTATTTCTGCCGGGACCAATCTTTCTAATTATATTACGATGAATGTTGGTGACTTAGAGAACAAAGGTCTTGAATTTGCTTTGGATGTAGTACCTGTTCAAACGAAGGATTGGAATTGGACAGTAGGTTTTAATCTTTCTTATAATAAGAATAAAATTACTCGTTTGACAGCCAGTGATGATCCTGATTATGCAGGTGTTGAAACCGGTAGTATTTCAGGAGGTGTAGGAAATAAGATCCAGTTAAATCAAGTTGGCTATCCTACAAGTTCCTTCTATGTTTATCAGCAGATTTATGATGTTGACGGGAATCCGATTGAAGGTGCTTACGTCGATCGTAATGGTGATGGCATTATCAATGATAAGGATAGATATATTTATAAAAAACCGGCTCCAGATGTCTTTATGGGTTTAAATA
>CAZKSK010000135.1:0-6571 GCA_964555225.1 uncultured Bacteroides sp. | reverse complement strand
TTTATCGTAATTCATAACTTTTTTAGGCAAAGATATAACTTTATTATTTATCCCCTCAGGATTTCGGTATGATCCGGTATGATCCGTTTTCGGTATGATCCCATATCGGCAACCCACTTTTAATATCAAAATAAAAAAGCGTCTATGAAATATTTCATAAACGCTTTTTTATGTCGGGGTAGCGGGACTCGAACCCACGACCCCCTGCTCCCAAAGCAGGTGCGCTAACCGGACTGCGCTACACCCCGAATCTTTAGCTTTCTTTTTCAAAAGCGGTGCAAAGATAAAAACATCTTTTTAAATTCGCAACTATTTCGATTAATTTTGTTATTTTTTTTGGACAGGTGATAAAGATATATGGAAAATATGTATTTTTGGTTTTGATAGTATAATGTGAAACGAAAATAATAGAATTATGAATGTAGGTGATAAAGCTCCCGAAATATTGGGAATGGATGAAAACGGGAATCAAATTAAGTTGAGTGACTATAAAGGCAAGAAAATTGTACTGTATTTTTATCCCAAGGATAATACTTCCGGATGTACGGCAGAAGCTTGTAGCTTTCGTGACGGATATCAGAATTTGCGTGAGGCGGGTTATGAGGTGATTGGAGTGAGCGTGGATGATTCTGCTTCGCACAAGAAATTCAGAATGAAGAACGATTTACCTTTTACATTAATAACCGATACCGACAAACAATTGGTGCAGGCTTTTGGCGTGTGGGGAGAGAAATCCATGTATGGTCGAAAATATATGGGTACTTTCCGTACTACTTTTATAATCAATGAAGAAGGAATAGTAGAGAAAATCTTTACGCCGAAAGATATTAAGACAAAAATACATGCTGAACAGGTCCTGGCGGTAAAAGATTAGACTATTTAAACATAATGAGGGTTCATGTGTTAAGTAATAAAAACAGAGGTGATTTTATTGCCTCTGTGTGAATGTTTTTTCATTATTTTCTTTGTACTTTTACGAAACTAATTTTCAAATAGAAAACAGTAAAAATTTAGTACCATGAAAGAATTAAAAATGTTTATCGACGGAAAGTTCATTGAGAACAAGTCCGGGAAATGGATTGATGTATTAAATCCATCAACAGAAGAAGTGATTAGTCGTCAGCCTGAAGGAACTCCGGAAGATGCTGCAATTGCTGTGGAAGCAGCCGCAAAAGCTCAGCCTAAATGGGAGAAAGTCCCGGCTGTTGAACGCGGACAATATTTGATGAAAATGGCGGCTGGGATTCGTAAAAGAGAAAAAGAACTTACTGATATTATTGTTCGTGAAGGTGGCAAAACACAGGCTTTGGCTAATGTTGAAGTTAATTTTACAGCTGATTATATTGAATATATGGCAGGATGGGCACGTCGTTATGAAGGCGAAATTATTCAGAGTGACCGTTCTAATGAAAATATTTTCTTATTTAAAAAACCGATCGGCGTTACAGCCGGCATTCTCCCTTGGAACTTTCCCTTTTTCTTAATCGCAAGAAAAGCGGCTCCCGCTTTGGTTACCGGAAATACAATCATTTTGAAACCCAGTCAGCTGACTCCGGAAAACTTGTATGTATTTTCTCAGATTGTTGAAGAAATAGGATTACCTGCCGGTGTATTCAATGTGGTTATGGGTCGCGGTTCCGTTATCGGTCATGCCTTGGCAAGTAATCCGAAAGTCGGTATGGTGAGCTTGACGGGTAGCGTTTCTGCCGGTCAGCAGATAATGCTTGCGGCAGCTCCGAACATTACGAAGGTTTCTTTGGAACTGGGAGGAAAAGCTCCTGCTATCGTATTGCCGGATGCCGATCTTGAACTGGCTGCGAATTCTATTATAGCTTCGCGTGTAATTAATACGGGGCAGGTTTGTAATAATGCGGAACGCGTGTATGTTCCGAAGGGTTTGAAAGACCAGTTCGTTGAAATTCTTCTTGAAGGTTTCAAGAAGGTGAAAGTGGGTAATCCGTCTGAAATTGCCGATCTTGATATGGGTCCGTTGGTAGAAGCCAATGCATTGAAGACTGTTTTAGGCAAAGTGGAAAATGCAGTTAAGCAGGGAGCCAAATTGGTTTGCGGCGGTAACCGTATCGGAAACAAGGGATATTTTATAGAACCTACATTGCTTGTCGATGTTAAACAAGATATGGATATTATTCAGCAGGAGACATTCGGTCCTGTATTGCCGATTGTGGAATATAATGGTATTGATGAAGCCATCGAGATGGCAAATGACTGTGAGTATGGTTTGACATCTTCGGTTTATACGAAAGATCTGGATATGGCATTTAAGATGATGCGTTCGTTAAAATTCGGTGAGACTTATTTCAACCGCGAGAATTTCGAAGCTATGCAGGGATTCCATGCAGGCTGGCGTAAATCCGGTATTGGCGGTGCCGACGGTAAACATGGTTTGGAAGAATATCTGCAAACTCATGTTGTTTATTTAGATACACATTATGAATAATTAATTTTTGAAAAGAAGAAGCGGAATGAAAGTCGGTCTTTTTATTCCCTGCTACGTAAATGCTGTATTTCCGGAAGTAGGGGTGGCTACTTATAAGCTGTTGAAGAATTTGGGAGTGGAGGTTGATTATCCGCTGAACCAAACTTGTTGTGGTCAACCGATGGCAAATGCCGGCTTCGAACAAAAAGCCGTTCCCTTGGCGGAACGATTTGATGATATGTTCAAAGGCTACGACTACGTTGTGGCTCCGTCTGCAAGTTGCGTAGCCTTTGTTCGTTTAAACTATCCTCATTTGCTCGAAGGAAAGCATGAATGCCTGACCAGTAACAAAACGCTGGATGTTTGTGAATTTTTGCATGATATATTGAAAGTGGACCATCTCCCGGGAAAATTTCCTCATAAGGTCAGCCTGCATAACAGTTGTCATGGCGTTCGTGAATTACATCTGTCTTCTGCCAGCGAACAGAATGTTCCTAGTTTTTCCAAAATAAAGGACTTGTTGTCTCTGGTTGAAGGTATAACTTTGTTAGAACCTGAGCATGTTGATGAATGCTGCGGATTCGGCGGAATGTTTTCGGTGGAAGAGTCGGAAGTTTCGGTTCGTATGGGAACAGATAAACTGAATAACCATATTGCAACCGGAGCGGAATATATCACGGGACCGGACAGCTCTTGTTTGATGCATATGCAGGGAATTGCCAAAAGGTTGAATAAACCTATAAAATTTATTCATGTCGTACAAATTTTAGCTGCCGGATTATGAGTACGAAACATTCTAAAGCTGCAAGTGCCTTCCTTGAACACGAGGAAGATTCGCGGTGGCATAACCAATCTATTTGGTATGTTCGGGAGAAAAGGGATAAGATGGCCATGGAATTGTCCGAATGGGAAGCGTTACGCGATTTGTCCAGTGGGATTAAACGCCACACCATTACCCATATGGATCAATATCTGGAACAGTTTTCCAAACAAGCCGAGGCAAACGGTGTGATCGTCCATTGGGCGAAGGATGCAGCGGAGTATAACGATATTGTTTATGATATTTTGAGTGGACATCAAGTCAAGAAAGTGGTGAAAAGTAAATCCATGCTGACCGAAGAATGTCATCTGAATACATTCTTGATATCCAAAGGTATAGATGTGGTTGAAACAGATTTGGGAGAACGGATTTTGCAGTTGATGAATATTCCTCCTTCTCATATTGTAATGCCTGCCATACATTTGAAGAGACAACAGGTGGGGCGCCTTTTTGAAGAAAAACTACATACGGAGAAGGGCAATAGTGATCCTACCTATTTGACGCAGGCTGCCCGCATGCATTTGCGTAATGAATTTATGACGGCGGATGCCGGAATGACAGGTGCCAATTTTGGTGTTGCGGCGACGGGTGATGTAGTCGTATGCACCAATGAAGGGAATGCCGACATGAGTACGTCTTTGCCTAAACTGCATATCGTTTCGATGGGTATTGAGAAAGTTATTCCGGATTATGATTCTCTCGGCGTGTTTATTCGTCTGCTTGCCCGTTCGGCAACGGGACAGCCGTCTACAACCTACACATCTCATTTTCGTAAGGCTCGTCCGGGTTGTGAAATGCATATTGTGCTGGTCGATAACGGAAGAAGTGATATTCTAGGTAATAAGGCACATTGGGAAACTCTGAAATGCATTCGTTGCGGATCCTGTATGAATACTTGTCCGGTTTATCGCAGAAGCGGAGGCTATTCATATACTTATTTTATTCCGGGACCTATCGGTATTAATCTGGGTATGTTGAAGTCGCCTCAGGAATACAGTGATAATGTATCTGCGTGTTCGCTATGTTGTTCGTGTGATAATGTTTGTCCGGCTAAAGTCAACCTTTCGGAACAGATTTATCGCTGGCGTCAGGAGCTGGACGGTTTTCATAAGGCGGATCCCATGAAGAAAATGATGTCGAACGGAATGACTATCCTTTATGATCACCCGTCATTATACCGTTTTAGTTTGAAAATGGCGCCCATTGTTAATCATCTTCCTCGTTTTATGGTTTATAATGGCTTGAATGCATGGGGAAAAGGACGGGAATTGCCTTCCTTTGCCAAAGAATCATTCGAAACCTTGTGGAGAAAAGGAAAAGTTAAATAATTGTCGAATGTGTATGAATTATGAGTAGTAAGGAATCAATATTGTCTAATATAAGGAAAAATATTTCCGAAGTATATGATCAGCCCGATTTGTCTATTAAGGGTGTGCAATACGTAGATACACTGGAACAATTTGTGGGAATGAGCAAAATCGTGGGTGCTCATGTGCAGTTTGTAAAAAAAGGAGATGATATAAATGAGCTTGTTCACCGGTCTTATCCGGAAGCAAAGGTCATTGCATCGAATTTACCGGAAATAACGATCGCAACGATTAATCCTGATAAGGTTAGCACACCGCAGGAACTTAATGGTACGGATGTAGCGGTGGTCAAGGGAGAAGTGGGAGTTGCAGAAAACGGTTGTATCTGGATACCTCAGACGATGAAGGAAAAAGCTGTTATTTTCATTACCGAGTATCTGGTTATTCTTATATCGAAGAGTAAGATCGTAAATAATATGCACGAAGCCTATAAAGCTATCACTTTTACCGATTATGGTTTCGGATCATTTATTTCCGGTCCGTCCAAAACAGCTGATATTGAACAGGCTTTGGTCATGGGTGCACAAAGTGCGCGTGGAGTAACGGTTTTGATTACAGAAGATTGATATGATATTCTTTCTTTTTACAGAAAAGAAAGAATATCGTTTCTTTTGTCTATAATATATAAGGGTTGTTCTTTTATCAGTTCTTCTTTAGGACGAAATCCCCACGTAACGCCACAGGCATCTACGCCGGCAGCTTTTGCCGTTTGCATGTCTACACAGGAATCTCCCAGATAGATCGTATCTTTTTTATTGATATTTGTGATTTTAAGGATGTTAAAAACAATCGTCGGGTCCGGTTTTGTCGGAACATTATCACGCTGGCCGAATACAACGGAAAAATGAATATCCGGATAATAATAACTGACAAGCTTGGATGTTGCTCTTTGATATTTGTTGGATGCAACAGCCAACAAGGCTCCATTATCTTGCAAAGTTTTTAGTACATCCGGCATATTCTCGTAAACTTTACTTCGGTCCGTATTGTGAATGTCATAGTATGGGACGAAAAGAGAATGTACTTTTTGTATATTTTCATCCGTTCGGGCATCTTCCGGGAGTGCTCTTTCAAAGAGTTTCATAATTCCGTTACCTACAAAATATTTGTATTCTTCGATTTCATGACATGGAAATCCCAATATCCTGAGTGCTTGATTTGTGCTTTCGGCTAAATCTGCGATCGTATTAATAAGAGTGCCGTCCAAATCAAAAATAAATAGCTTCTTCATCATTTATATCTTTTTACCGATGCAAAGATATTACATGTTCGGCGATTAAACAAAAAAGTGGACAAGAGTATGTCTTATCCACTTTATATACGGTACGGTATTATTATTATTTTGTAAATCGAAACCAATCTACATCGGAACAGCCTCCGTCATTGGTCACTATTGCCGGACGCGTACAGAATATTCCAACTTTTGCGCCAATCCACTTGCCCTCTTTAACCTGAAATGTTTTACCGAAAGAGGAATAACTTTTTCCGTTCAGGCTGTAACTCATATCGCATTTTACTAAAAGATCACTTCCTCCTTCACTTGTTTTAATCTTTCCATCGGTATGGAATTTAGCTCTTAAATAGATGGTTCCGTCTTTTAATTCCTTTGAAGCATTGACTGTTTCCGGATTTCCGTTATCGGCTTTTATACATTCTATTTGTGACAGAATAATACCATTGTCGGTATTTTCAAGGATAAGTCCGCTATAATCCATTCCCATGACAATAAGACCGGTTCGTTCCCCTTTGTATTTTTTAGTAGGCTTGAAAGTCAGTTTTGTTGTAACTGTAAATTCGGGAGCCGGAGTTTTCTGAAGAAGCAGATTGGATACATCCCACAAATTTTTGTAATCTTGTGGAACAGGATAGGAGTATAGACGTACAATTCCTTTATCTCCGGCATAGTAGGCCCATTTTTCATTG
Source organism: uncultured Bacteroides sp. (assembly GCA_964555225.1). Lineage (GTDB taxonomy): Bacteria > Bacteroidota > Bacteroidia > Bacteroidales > Bacteroidaceae > Phocaeicola_A. Next base: position 24 of record CAZKSK010000135.1, on the reverse strand, counting down.
ATATTGGCATTCCATTGCCATTGG
>CAZKSK010000134.1:0-6593 GCA_964555225.1 uncultured Bacteroides sp. | reverse complement strand
TAACTAAACGGGGTCCCCAATCCCAACCATAATGATATCCTGCTTTACGTGCAAACACACTTATTTTACGGTCAAGTAATCCTCCGTTCTCCGACTGGTCATTCCCGGCTTCCAAGTGATAAGGCAAAGCTTCCCATTTGGGCATATCGATTTTAACAGGAGAATAGAAATAAACGCGTAATTTGTTGTTACCGTCTTTTAGAATATTTTTTACATCGACCTTCCATTCTCGAAACATATTATTTGCTTTTAAAATAAGACTGTCGTTCAAATATACATCGGCATAAGTATCCAGTCCCTTAAAATCAAGTAACTGATTGTTGTATTTCATTATATTTTCGCTATTGAAGGTTGTCTCGTAAATCCAATCTTCCTTGTCTACCCATTGAACAGCTCTTTCATTGAGCCGAAAAAAAGGATCTTCAATAATCTTGTTTCTCATAAGATCCAAATGAACTACACCTGGTACCTTAGCCGGATACCAGTTTTCCAGACGTGCTTCTCGAAATTTCCATCCTTCGTTAATCTCTTTTTTTAAAACTGAGGCAGATGTGTTAATATACAGGCACATCAGCAAAAAGCTTAAGCCGATAATCTTTTTCATAATATCAGATATTGTAAATGTTTTATAAATGTACAAATTTATATTAAAACAGTTGAATGTACAAAGAATAAGAATAAAAAACGTATGAAACTTTTTCTGTTTTTCTCTTGTTACATATTTATCTTATCATGTTACATGACAATTAATAAGGTTCAAAAATATTTGATTGATAAAAATAAACTATCTAATTTTGAGAGTGAAAATAAAATGGGAAATATGAGTCGAATAAGATTTGTCTGCTTTATTGTAACTCTTTTGCTGTTTTCGGGAATAAATATTTTCGGGCAGCAGAGAAATGGAAGAGAACGGTGGATAGGAGTATCTTCTCCTGTAGTAAATTCCGATAATACGGTTACATTTAATTATCTTGCTCCGAATGCGAAGGATGTGAAGGTCAACGTTCAATTTGCTGGGACAAAAGATATGGTGAAAGGAGAAAATGGTGTTTGGACCGTTACATTAGGCCCTGTAGATCCGGATATGTATCCTTATTCATTCATTGTAGACGGAACAACAATAATGGATCCTCATAATCCGGCTTGGTTCCCTAACGAAAGATTTAAGAACAGCCTAGTTGATATTCGTGGGAACAAACCTTTAATTCATTCTGTTCAGAATGTTCCTCACGGAGCCGTAAATTATGATAATTATTATTCCAATACTCTCGGACAATATTCTCAAGTGTTGGTTTATACTCCGCCTTTTTATGATCAGAATCCTAATAAACATTATCCTGTTTTTTATTTAATAAGTGGTACTACCGATACGGAAGAAACTTATTTTAAAGTAGGACGGGTAAATTTTATACTTGATAATCTCATTGCACAGAAATTGGCAAAGGAAATGATTGTTGTCATGCCCTATGGTAATCCTACATTTATCTTGCCAAAAGAACAACAGAAAAAATTAGCGGATACGGATGCTTTCAGTGATGATTTAATTAAAGACTTAATGCCGTATATCGAAAAAACATATCGAACTATTAATGATCGTGATCATCGTGGTATAGGAGGTTTCTCCCGCGGAGGTCATCAGGCGTTACAAAACGGTTTAGGTCATCTTGACTTATTTTCTAATATTTGTTCTTACAGCTCTTTTTTGGAAACGGACTATGTAATGGAACATGACAAGGCTCTTTTTGATAATCCGAAAAAAACGAATAGTCAGATTCATCTTTTTTGGTTAGGTGTCGGTAAAGATGATTTTTTGTATGAAGGTGCAAAGCAGTTTATGGATTTGTTGGATCAACATCAAATTAAAAATGTCAAAGTTTTCACGGAAGGTAAATTTGGACATACATGGATGAATGCAAAATATTTTTTGGATCGTTCGTTCCGTTTGCTTTTCAAAAACCAATGAGTAGAAAGGAAAAATTATGAGAAAGATATCTATATTTTTGGTATTGGCGGTTTTCTGCACAGCATATCCATGCGTGCATGTTGCTGCTCAATTTAAACTGACTCCTGAGTTGTTGAAAAAGTTTTTTCCACCGGCAGTCGTATCACCCGAATATAATACAGATGGAAGTGTTACGTTTCGTTTTAGGGCACCACAAGCACAAAAAGTGGAATTAAATTGTCAGATGCTCAAAGAAAATTCGCCGATGACAAAAGATGATAAAGGGGTTTGGAGCGTTACGGTTACTACGGAAAAGCCTGATATTTATCCGTATTGTTTTGTAGTAGACGGTACATCTGTTGCGGATCCTAATAATATTAATATATTTCCGAATGAACAATTTAAAAACAGTTTGGTAGATATCCGTGGGGCTGCGCCATCGGTTCAAGATATGCAGGATGTTCTTCATGGAAAGATTGCTTATCGTTACTATCATTCTAACCAACTCGGTTTTGATCGTCCGCTTTGTATTTATACTCCGGCAGGATATAATCCGAACGGTAAAGAAAAATATCCGGTACTTTATCTTATTCATGGAATGACGGATACGTACGAGACGTGGTTTAAAGTGGGAAAAATTAATTTGATTCTGGATAATTTGATAGCTCAGGGTCTGGCAAAGAAAATGATTATTGTGATGCCCTATGCCAATCCATATCCGGAAATGAATAATAGAGGTATGAAAGTTACTTATAACCCCATGGGGACAGATATTGTAGCTAATGAAATAATTAAAGAAGTAATTCCTTTTGTTGAGTCCAATTATAAAGTATATAACAATGCAGACCAACGTGCCATTGCAGGGTTTTCACTTGGTGGAAGACAAACTTTGGCGACGGGGTTGGGCAATCCCGAACTTTTCCATTGGGTATGTGCTTTTTCTCCGGCAATTTTTGGAAACGAGATGAACACTAATTTCGGAAAGATATATGCTTCTCCGGAATTGATTAGTAAGAATTTAAAATTGATGTGGTTAAGTTGTGGTACGGATGATGGACTGTGCGTAGCAGCAAAAGCTTTGGATAAAGCTTTGACCGATAGAAATATTCAACATGAAGCTCATTTTACCGATGGAGCACATACTTGGATGAATTGCCGTAAATATATTACGGAAGTAGCAAAAAAGATTTTCAAATAAGGTAACAAAAAATATTTTTTTAAATTTTTGTGTATTGGATTAAAGCTGTGCTTGCTTTGATTGTGAAATTCGGGCTTGAGCAGCTTTATCTTTTTCTAAGAAGTTTTTAGGGTTTTTATGCTGCCTAAATATTTTTTTTCTTAACTTTGAAAAGATTTACCAACTTAACATACTATGGAAATTAGAAAAATCTCGCTGGCAGTACTTCTGCTGTCCTTTTGTGGCTGGAATAATGGAATTAGTGCTCAAGAAGTAACTCCACATGCCAGTCGATTACAAAGTAATTCAATAGATGTCAGTCAGGATTTTGCTGACTTTACCCACATTTTCTTTTTTGCCGACAGTCTTTCATCGTTCAACACAGCAACAGGAGAAGGTACCGTAAAATGGAAAAGAGAAACTCTTTTTACTCGGCAAGCATTTAATACAAATACAATTTTGCCATTTCCTTCTCGGATGCTTGATTTCCCGACTACAGGTTATGAGGCAAATCCACAATTGATGTTTTCTATTGATTTTGTGAGTAATCATACCGTCCGTTTACGGATGGCTACATCCAAGATTATGCCAAAGGATGATGATGAAGTGATGCTTGTTAAGCATCCTGTCGACAAGCAATCTTGGAAATATACGAAAATTAACGGAGGACATAAATACCAGAGTCCTACGGGAGAAGTTCTAGTTATTGAAGAATACCCGTGGCGGGTTTTACTCTATGATGCTCATGGAAAATTGTTGACGGCGACTCGTCGTTGGATTGATAATGATTCCACTCAGGTGAAGGTACTTCCTTTTTGTTTTATCCGTCGTGGTGATGATAATTCTCGCAGTATCAGTCCTGTATTTAATTTATCGGCCAATGAGAAGATTGTAGGCTGCGGGGAATCTTTTACTTCACTTAACAAGGTTGGTCAAAAGGTTAATCTTTTTGTTACCGATCCTCAAGGGCCGGAGACTCCGGAGATGTATAAACCTGTTCCTTTTTTTATGAGCAGTCGTGGATATGGTATGTTCATGCATACATCGGCTCCTGTTACATGTGATTTTGGAGCCAGTTATGTAGGCGCTACTAAAATTTTCATGAAGGACGAAGCTTTGGATTTATTTCTTTTCTGGGGTGAACCTAAAACAATTCTTGATGAATATACGTCACTTGTAGGTAAAGCGGCTATGCCGCCTCTTTGGAGTTTCGGTACATGGATGAGTCGTATCACATATTTCTCTCAGCAGGAAGGTTATGATGTTGCGGCGAATCTTCGTAAATATAAGATTCCTTCCGATGTGATACATTTTGATACGGGTTGGTTCGAAACAGACTGGCAGTGCGATTATAAATTTGCTCCCAGTCGCTTTAACAATCCACAGAAAATGATAAAAGATTTGTTGAAACAAGGTTTCCATATTTCTCTTTGGCAGTTACCCTATTTTACGCCGAAGAATAAATATTATCAGGAAATTGTGGATCAAGGTCTTTGTGTAAAGAATGCAGATGGTACTCTTCCTTATGAAGATGCTGTTCTTGATTTTTCAAATCCGAAGACCGTTGCTTGGTATCAGGATAAGTTAGCCGGGTTACTTCAAATGGGAGTGGGGGCTATAAAAGTCGATTTTGGTGAGGGTGCTCCGTTGGACGGCTTTTATGCTTCCGGAAAGGGAGGACTTTATGAACACAATTTATATCCGGTTCGTTATAATAAAGCGGTAGCTGATATTACAAAACGAATCAAGGGAGATAATATTATTTGGGCTCGCAGTGCATGGGCCGGTTCACAGCGCTATCCGCTTCATTGGGGAGGTGATGCTGCTAATACGGATATAGCAATGTTATCGGATATGCGTGGAGGATTATCATTCGGCTTGAGCGGTTTTTCTTTTTGGAGCCATGACATAGGAGGTTTTGTTCAACCTAGTCCGGAAAATTTGTATCGTCGTTGGTTGCCGTTCGGATTCCTTACTTCACATACACGTGTTCATGGAGCTCCACCAACAGAGCCATGGCTTTATAATGAAAGCTTTATAAAGGCTTTTAGGGAATGTGCTGACATGAAATATAAGTTGATGCCTTATGTATATGCTCAGGCGAAGGATTGTACCGAGCGAGGTTTGCCGATGCTTCGTGCTTTGTGTGTGGAATATCCTCATGATGTAGCTGTATGGAACATTGACGATCAGTATCTCTTTGGTCGTGATATTCTGGTTGCTCCTTTATTTGAAGATGCTACGGAACGTGACGTTTATCTTCCCGGGGGAAAATGGATCGATTATCAGTCGGGCAAGGTTTATAATAAGGGTTGGAACCGAATTGCAGTAGGAGAGATCCCGGCCGTTATATTGGTTCGTGACGGAGCCGTAATTCCCCATATCGCTCTTGCACAATCTACTGATAAGATGGATTGGTCTAAAATTTTCCTAAACGTGTACTCTGTTTCCGGTAATACGGCTCAAGGTCTAATTTGCTTGCCATCGGATAATATTCTTCATAAAGTGGAAATGAAAAAGATCGGAAATAGTTTTGGATTGACAACAGATCCGTTTCAGGGTAAAGTGAAATATAAAATTTCTGTTGGAATGAAATAAGGTTTTTTCTGTAATATCTTATATGTAATGAAGTCTACTTTATAATTAATAGTTATAATACTCTATACTATTTATATAATCATACATAAATTCTTGTGTAATTTTATGTATGATTATGTCTTTTTATTTGATTAATGATAAGTCATATTTGAATAAATGTTAATATATATTATTTAAGTGCAGTATTATTTACTATTTTATATCTTCCTTGTATATAATATTATAAAACAATGAGAAAACTATTATTAATGTTTTGTTTTGCCGTGCCAATTGTTGTTTCGGCTCAAAAGATTACATGGATGGTTAAGGGAGGACCATCAATTAATACTGTATGGTCCGGGCTATCTGAAGGGGATGTCAGATTTGGTGGACGTTTTGGGGTAGGCTTGGAATATCAAGTTAATCGAACCTTCTCTATTCAACCTTCGTTGATGATGAGTTTTAAGGGAAATAAGTCAACATCTACAGGTCAAATAACATATTATTATGAAGATGACGTTTCGTCATATGAATATAATAAAAGAACATATAATTGTGGTGAAAATTATCTTGAAATACCTATAAATGCTCAATTTCGTATTCATTTTCGTAAAGGTAATTCATTGACACTTGCTGTTGGACCTTATTTTGCATATGGTATAGGTGGTAAGACTAAATATTCATATTTATATGCTGCAAGTCAGTATGATTATTATAATACTCAGTTAGCGGATTATAATAATGGTGGAATTACATATGCAAAAGCTGTAACTACTTATAGTACATTTGGGCGTGATGGAGCAAATTTGCATCGTTTTGATATGGGAATTAATGAAGAAATACATTTTGAGTTGAACCATTTTATGTTGGGAATTTATGCAGAATATGGATTACTCA
>CAZKSK010000133.1:0-6594 GCA_964555225.1 uncultured Bacteroides sp. | reverse complement strand
GGCTATAAGAAACAAAGATAGTACTGATAAGATCGTTCCAACACCCGAATACCATATACCGTATTTCCATGTTTTTGACACAGCTGTTCTAATTATCCCATATAGCAATAATACAACACCAATAAGTAACATTAACAGGACAGCAGGCATTTCCCATAAATTAATAGCATATTTGAATGGTTGCATACTTACTTCCTGTGTCAACGGAGAATACGCAAACCCATCCATTAAAAGTAGATGAATGAAAAAACAAAGAAAGAACAACAAGAATAAAGCGGCATTCATACCCAACTGATGACGGCTCCGTTGTTGGATATGTTTTTCTTCTATGTTATTGACAAAATAAAGCAAAGCAATCGTACGAGTCAGGAAGAAAACTGCAAGCCCTAATGCTAAATTCCAAGGAACGAAAGCAGCTTCAAGTCCATGTAACGAATTCGCCCAAGATGAAATCACAGGCATTGAAATTTGAGTCAGCTGTTCCTTACTTACAATAAATTCAGCACCATTAAAAAATGTACCGACAGCTGTACCTATCAATACAGGACCTACTATTCCATTAATAATAAGGAATACTTGATAAGTTCTTTTCCCAAGTAAATTTCCTTTTTTATTCTGATATTCATATGAAACTGCTTGAAGCACAAAACAGAGCAATATAAGAATCCAAACCCAATATGCACCTCCAAAACTTGTAGAGTAGAACAAAGGAAAAGAGGCAAAAAAAGCTCCACCGAAAGTCACCAATGTTGTAAATGTAAATTCCCATTTTCGACCTGTAGAACCTAATAAAAGCATTTGTTCTTCTTCTGTTTTACCCACAGAGAACAATAAAGACTGTCCTCCCTGCACGAACATCAAAAAGACCAATAAGGCACCTAATAAAGAATCCAGGAGCCACCAATAATTCTGTAAAAAAATATATGTATTATCCATAATGATCGAGTTAATGATTATTGATTATTTCAGGTCCATTTTTTATAGCTTTGAACATAATACCTAATTCAGCTATAAGCAAGATAGTGAACAAAACTAAGAATATAAAAAAGGTCGTTTGCACCGAACCTGTCTGTAAATTAGATACAGAGGCATTGGTAGGCATGAGATCTTGAATGACCCAAGGCTGACGACCGGCTTCTGCAACAATCCATCCACTTTGACTGGTTATATATGCCAAAGGAATAGTAAAGACTCCGATCCATTGCAGCCATTTAATTTTTTCAATCTTTTTCATTCTGTACAGGATAACGACCACAAGAAAGAATATTAATAAGAAACTACCCAGAATGATCATAATACGAAATGCATAAAAGGTCGTAGCTACTGGAGGAATTAACTGACCCGGCGAAGAAAGATATCCATAACCGAAATATTGGAAATTTGACATCAATTTGGTTTTCGATGTATTCATTGCTTCTGTATTTTTTTGAGTAGAAGCCTGACGATATTCTCCTAAAGCCATTATTGCCTTCTTTCCACGCGCAATTTTTTCTGATGCTGATATTGCTTTCGTTCCATCATGCATTTTATATCCTCCATCAATGATATCACGAATGCCAGGAACAAAGGCGTTTATATCTCTTTCAGCAAGTAAAGAAAGTAATCCCGGAATTTTAACATTAAAATAAAAAGGATTCTTTTTATCTGTATACTGTTTAGACGGATTAAGAATTCCAAACGCATTAAGACCGGCAGAATTTCCCCCTTGATATAAGCCTTCCATAGCAGCCAGTTTCATCGGTTGTTTTTGAGCCACCTGATAAGCAGAACCATCACCTGTAAAAATAGTAAGAAGAATTGCTACCAAGCCGAAAAAAGCACCAATATTTATACTGGCACCAGCCATTTTCACATGACGTTTTTTCAAAAGATACCAACAACTGACACCTACAACAAATGCACCTCCTACAACCCATGAAGAAAATACAGTATGGAAAAATTTATTTACTGCTACCGGAGATAATGCGACAGCAACAAAATCTACCATTTCATTTCTTACTGTGTCGGGATTAAACTCCATACCGGTAGGATATTGCATCCATGAATTGGCTACAAGAATCCACCAAGCCGAAATAGTTGCCCCTAAAACAGTTAACCAGGTTGAAGTAAGATGGAATCCTTTTCCAACTTTATCCCATCCAAAATACATTACACCGATAAAAGTAGCCTCAAGGAAGAACGCGATAATACCTTCTATAGCTAAAGGGGCACCGAATATATCACCTACAAACCAACTATAATTTGACCAATTTGTTCCAAACTGAAACTCAAGGATAAGTCCTGTCGCAATTCCTATTGCAAAATTAATACCAAAAAGTTTCATCCAAAATTGTGCAGTTGTTTTCCAGAAAGGATTCCCTGTTTTTACATAAATTGATTCCATTATAGCTTGAATAATGCCGAGACCTAGAGTCAACGGGACAAAGAGCCAATGATAGATAGCGGTAAGAGCAAATTGAGCCCTTGACCAATCTATTAGTGAAGTGTCAATGTGTTCAATCATAATTATTCTTTCTTTATTAAGGTTTAGTACTTCTCTGAATTAGTTCACTCGCTACATATTTACCTTTACCATCTGAATTTGAAGATTTAGATGAAAGAAAATCCGGAAAAAAAAAGAGTTTAAGGATGAAGAACATAATAAAAAGCTTAATAAGAATAATTGCCCATAGAACTTTCCCTACGCGCATTGACTTGAAACCGTCAACATAAAACCGAATTAGTCCTTCCTTTTTACTCTTATCTTTTACCATATTACTTATAGCGAAAAACATTTTTTAAAAATATGAAAAAGGAATGAAACTTGCAACTCAACCAAATAAAAAATATTATTTATACAATTATTTTAAATAATTATTTCTGTCATTTTGCTCAATAAAAAAAATATTGTAATTTTGCACCCGCTAATACGAGTTATTAGTGTATTCAAATCATTACTAACAAATTAAAAAGAAAAAGAATGGCAACTAAAATCAGATTGCAAAGAAAAGGACGTAAAGGTTATGCCTTTTATTCTATCGTAATTGCAGACGTAAGAGCTCCACGTGATGGAAAATTTATTGAGAAACTCGGTACTTATAATCCAAATACCGATCCGGCCACAGTAGATTTGAATTTCGATCGTGCTTTGTATTGGGTAAAATGTGGTGCACAACCAACAGACACTGTACGTAATATCCTTTCCGATGAAGGTGTTTATTTAATGAAACATCTATTGGGTGGTGTAGCAAAAGGAGCCTTTGATGATGCTACTGCAAAAAGCAGATTCGAAGCTTGGAAGAATAATAAACAAAGCGGTATGGCAGCACAAGTAGCTAAAGAAGCTGAAGCAAAGAAAGCCGAAGAAAAATCGCGTTTGGAAGCAGAAAAGAAAGTAAACGAAGAAATCGCTAAAAAAGTAGCCGAGAAAAAAGCAGTAGCAGCTGCTGCAAAAGCAGAAGCTGAAGCCGAGGCTAAAAAAGAAGAAGCACCCGTTGAGACTGAAGCAGCTCCTGCTGAAGCTCAAGTAGCAGAAGCTCCTACTAGTGAGGAAGCTCCTGCAGAAGCATAAGAACATTTTAGTTTACTAATCAAAAAGTCCCCCATGAGATTAAGCTTTTGGGGGATTTCTTATTTTAAAAAATACCACATTGCTGCAAAATGAGAAAGGGTTCCACCTAATACAAAGAGATGCCAAATTGCATGATAATATGCATGTTTCCGATCACAAGCAAAAAAATAAGATCCTATTGTATAAAAAAAGCCTTCAGCAAGAAGAAACCAGAGAGCAATTGTTGGCAATGAATCCCAAACAGGTTTGGCTATAAAAATTACACTCCACCCCATTATCAGATATATTCCCAAAGAAAGACGCGGATATTTTCCCAAGAAAAAGATCTTATAGAACGCACCCAGAATAACAAGTCCCCATAAAACGCCAAACATAATCCATCCTGTCTTAACTCCTACTCCACAAATGAGAATCGGTGTGTAAGATGCAGCAATCAATATATAAATATTAATGTGATCAAAATAGCGTAAATAATTCTTCAGTTTTCCAGGTAAGACCCAATGATAAACTGTTGATGAGGCATACATTAAAATAGCAGATATGGAAAAGACCAAAACAGAAAAAGAATACTTCCAGACCGAAAATCGAGTCTCATACAACAACAAGACAAGTACGATTGACATAAGGAATGTCCCTCCCAAATGGGTTAATGTGTTGAACAGTTCTCCACGAGTTTGTCTCATAGTTATATTTTTTGACGGCTGGTTATGATTTCTGACAAAGTATTTATCACCACAAAAATGGATCTCCAATTAAAAAAGCTCTGCATTTCTTAAATTTTAAACCCCTTTATTCAGCAAAATATATTTTTTATTCTTAATTATTTTATTACAATATCCTTAATTCTCTCCCATTTACCATCTGTCTTTTCCGGCACGATACCTAATATCAGAATACTTTTACGCGACTGAAGTTAATGCAATCAGTATAGAAACAAAAAATATATAAATTTCTTCATTATATTTTATCTAACAGAATTACAAAGATAATAAAAATAAAAAAGGCAACCATTAACATGAGCCTAGAAAGTTAGACAAAAAAACTTTAAGGGGTTCAACTATGAATCAACATCATACTTTAGAAAATAAAGTAAAATTATCAGGCTTTATAAGATTGGGATTAGTATGTCAGAATTAATAGAAAGATTTATGATTTGAAAGGCCTAAAAATATTACAAAAAGGAAATTACTTGGATAAAAACTTCTTTGGTTTGATGAAATCTAAACTACATATGAAGACTCTTACTCATAATCGTATAGTATAAGAACTCAAAAAATAATTGTTATAATAAAAAATAAAACTTAAATTAAATTGAATGAGCTCGGCATTACACCGAGCTCATTATAAAGAATAACGTCCAACTTATGGAATATATTTTTTTAAATTGTAAATTATTTTACAACAAATCAATTAAATATATATCTGATACCAAATTGTAACTGCCAACAATTTGATGAATCTTTATATGTCTCAAATGTCTTATCATAAAGTACTTTTTGATTATTAATGGTGTTATATCCCATTGAGAAAGTTGGAACATTATCTGAATCAACTCCCTTATATTGTAATAATTTACCATAATTACATGACGAAGTAGATTTTGTAACACCCCATGAATCATTAATCAAATTACCAATATTTAAAATATCAACTGTGAACTGTAAAGTATTCATAGCGTTTCCTACTTTAATTTTGAAGTCTTGTGCTAACTTTAAGTCAACGCGATTAACCCAAGGCATTGTAGCTCCATATGCCTTAGCATATTCACCCTTATGATTATTTAAATATTTATCTTGTTCCACAAATTTCCAAAAGGCCTCTGCTTGTTGTGCTGCTGTAAATCCATTTGCATCAACAAATTTAATCTGATCTTTAGTACTAGGAATATACAACAAATCATTAGTAGCACCATCCCCATTCATATCATTAGAATAATAATAATTATATGTCCCAGCATTATAACCAGCATAATATAAACCTACACTTGTTGCAAAATTCTTGGCGTAATTAATTCTATAAGAAGCTGATGCAATTACTTTATTTGGTGTAACATATTGTGATCTAGATAATCCATTGTTATTAACTCCATTTACATTATAAGAATTCTGCCAAGAAGAATATGCTTGACTGCCAGGAAGGCCTGTTATTTCTTGTGAAATAGTATGAGTATATGACAACATCAAATTTAAATCCTTTATAGGTTCAGCTGTTACCATTGCATTAATTGTAGAGCTGTATCCTTTACTTGAATTTTTAAGAACGATCGCACCACCTGTAACACCACTCTGAACGGAAGTTTTTGCATAATTAAGACGTTGGTCAGGTCCTGCAAATTTTGAAAGATAACTATTATGCAAAACATTATAATTTTCCATCTTAATAGCATTAATTTCTTTATTAATCATTCCTTCAACTGTCAATGTCATTGGAAAAGATACAGGTATTGTATAATCAATAGCCAAAGAATTTTTCCAAACTTGAGGTAATTTAAAATCATTAGCTATACCAACAACAGTTGCTGATTTCACAGGTGTGCTAGCATTTCCATACAAAGACGTTGTAGGCAATCCTAGTGTACTTATCATACTATTAACATCAGTTATCAAGCCACCTTTTAGTTTTGCCAGATCAGAAGCATTTGTAATACTTACAGTATTTTGTAACATCATCGCATTCGTTGGCATGTTAGTGAAAAAGACCAAAGGTATACGTCCAGTAAATATACCTGATCCACCTCTTAGTATTAAAGATTTATCACCTTTAATATCCCAATTAAAGCCTATTCTAGGAGAAAAAAGGATATTTGCATCAGGCCACTTCCCTGTGTCAATAGATGGAGATTTTCCACTCTCATTAGCACCATAAAAATGTTTTGTCCAATCTAAAGCCTTATATGCTTCATTAGTTTCAAGATCAGTCAAAAAATTCATTAAATCCGCACGAATGCCATAAGTAAACTTAAAATTATCATTAATATTCCATTCATCTTCTAAATATAATCCACTTTGCCCAAATGAGACCTCAGCAGCAGGATTAGTTTGTCC
>CAZKSK010000132.1:0-6652 GCA_964555225.1 uncultured Bacteroides sp. | reverse complement strand
CTTTCTATTTGGCAAATATAATAATATCTTTCAGTCGATAAAATATAAATTGACCATATAACCGGTTCTTTGTTGTTTTTTGCTATTTTTGTGCTTGGATTGAAATCCCTCTTTTTAAGGCTGTTTTAGAAAAAGAGAAAAAGTATACTAAAAATAAAAAAAGATGAAAATAGGAAAATCAATTACCATTATTGCTTTGTTGTTCTTTTCAACCTTAGTGTTTTGTCAACGCCCCATAGCACCGCAGAAAAGTCGTCTTGTCCTCAAAGATGGGACAGAATTAGACGGATATTTAAGGTCAATTCCTACCAATGTAGATACACTTATTATGTTTAGTGAAAAGTCAAGAGGTAAACAAAAAAGCTATGGAGTCAGTCGTATTAAATATTTGAATGTACAGGATGGTGATTTGTCGGGCATCTGGTTTCCATTACGTATAAATAATGAAATTGGAGAGGTAGGACAGGTCTGGGGTGACCAATGTTTGTTGCAGTTAATGTATAAAGGGAAAAATGTAAGTGGCTATCTTGGTTTTGACTATTGGCATGGATGGAGATGTTATTATAAACCCTTCAATCAATGGTATGCCAAAGCTTTTTATCCCTTTAAAGAGATGAACAAACACCGCAAGCAGTTATTGCTTCAAGAGTTTGATAAATATCCTAAACTGACAAAGATGATTGAGACTGGAGAAATAAGTGATAAAGACATTTCAGAAAATCCCTTTGTATTATTAAAAGAATTAGATGAACTTCTGATACCTAACTAAAGCTGAATAGGGATTATAAATAAGAGTGAATTCATATTTTTGTATAGAATCGTTTATTGTACCACGGTTATGGAATGCGAATACCACAAATGTGGTACACATATACCACGCAGGTAGGACTTGAGAGTCACGGATGTGGTACGGTAATATTATTTTCAACCATCGTTTATTATATATAGATATATCTATAAATTAACCATATATTTGCAAATAAAATAATCAATGATATGTATAGTGAACTGTATGAACAATCGGGAAGTGAAATTATCCAACAATTAGGGAAACGTTTCAGCGATTACCGTAAGCGGATGGGATATACCCAAAAAGAAGTCTCGGAAAAATCGGGATTAAGTGTGTTCACGATTAGCTCTTTTGAAAACGGCTCTTCTACCGGTGTAACAGTGGCTTCGTTTATTAAGTTATTGAGGGCTATTGACAGTCTTGATGAAATAGAAAAATTGTTACCGGAGCTACCGGAAAGCCCGCGCACTTTATATAAGAAACAACAAAAGAAATAAATTATTATGGAAACGAATGTTGTAATGGTAAAACTTTGGGGAATACCTGTGGGATATCTTTCTTGGGATAAAAAAACTGTCTCGGCTGTGTTTGAGTATGAGCCTGAATTTTTAAGTAAAAGTTTGGATATTGCTCCATTAACAATGTCCGTGAATTCTCCACGAAGTCAATATTATGAATAAAACAATTATAACTTTTTGCTCAATACTCTTACTTTTGGATTGTTCAGAATCCAAATTATGGGCCTCCGAATATCATTATAGGATTGATCTTAATCAAATTGCAGGAGACAGCCTGTTTGTCGAGCTTAATTTCAGTGGTAGTTTAACCGACACAAGTTACTTTTATTTGCCTAAAATAGTACCCGGAATTTACGATGCATTAAATTATGGAAAATTTGTAAGAAATTTTAAAGCCATCGACAAAAAAGGACAGAACCTTAAAGTAAATCGAATTGATAACAATTGTTGGGAAATCATCGGGACAAAAAATCTCGCCTCTATCAAATATGCAGTGAATGACGACTGGAGTGTTTTTGATTTTAAAGGACTTAGACCTTATCGTTCTTCCGAATGTCATTTTGATAGTTCTGTTGTTATTCTTAATGCAAACGCTGTATTTGGATATTTTTTACATCAGGAAAATTTACCTTTCAAAATAAGCATAAAAAAGCCTGAAAGTTTATACGGCGCAACAAGTTTGTCCAAAATCAAATGCACAAAAAATGAAGATGAATATCTTGCTCCGAATTACAGAATATTGGTAGATAATCCGATGATTTATTCTCGTCCTGATACCGCATCAATAGAGTTGCCTAATATTTCTGTTAATGTAGCTTGTTTTTCAAGTTCCGGGGAAAAAATTGCCAACGAACTGGCAGAATATATTGCACCCCTTGTAAAAAATCAGACCGAATATTTGGGAGGCAAATTAGCCACAGATAAATACACATTTATTATTTATCATAATCAAAACTTAGAAAACTTCCAATATTTTGCAGATGGATTGGAACACAATCAATCGACACTTATTTTGATGTATGCTCCACTCGACTTAAACATTTTAAAAAAAAATATTTATAATTTGGCAAGCCATGAATTTTTTCACACTCTTATGCCATTGGGACTTCATTCCTACGAAATTGCAAATTTTGATTTCAACCACCCAAGATTCTCAAAACATTTGTGGCTTTATGAAGGCATGACAGAATATTTTACCATTCACATGCCGATAAAGCAAAACATGGAGACGATGCTGCAATTCATCCATGCGGTTGAACGTAAAATTTCAGGGATGAAAAAATTCGATAATACCATTTCTTTTACTGAGTTAAGTCGCAACATTATGGAATTTCCTGACGAATATATGAATGTTTATTGCAAAGGAGCTCTCATTAACCTATGTCTTGATATTGAACTTCGCGATTTAAGTCATGGGACTTATGGTGTTCAAAATCTGGTTTCCAATCTAATGAACAAGTACGGAAAGAATAAACCATTCAAAGATGATGATTTGTTTAATGACATATATGAATTTACAGGATATCCTGAAATTAAAACTTTCATAGAAAAATATATCGAAGGGACAGAAAAATTGCCTCTAAAAGAAGATTTACAGAAAGTTGGTTTAAACCTTGATATTGAAACTGGAAAAATATCGGAAATAATCCCCAAGTCTGAAACTCAAATCAAATTGCGAAAACAATGGATAAATCAATAAATACGATATGCAATGTAGATTAACGGCATGATGCGAATTAAGAGGGTTACCTGTTTCTTATAATTGTCATTTATAATCGTTCAATTCTTTTGGCATGGTTATCCTAAATTCAGGTATATAGACTCCCTTTTTAACTAAGTTTCCTTTGCTTTTACCTAAGTTTATTTTTCCCATTTCCAATTTATTTAACCATTGGAGATTTTGAGATATTCCGTTTCTGCTTTTTTGATTCTAAAAGGACTTCAGGAAAATCTTTATTTTATTTTTATCTATCTATTCTTCTATCTTGTAAAGATTTTAGAATATATTGTATAGAGTGTTGATCTACATTATTTTGTGGTGATAGGTACAAAGGGGAAACTTTTTTGTAAACTTTCATTTATCTGACCAATTTTCATTAGTGGATATTTCTATGCCATTTTTACTTAGCAAATCGGCAGTAAGTCCATTTCCTTTAATCAATTTTCCTTCAAAACTTCCATTATATATTTTGCCGAATCCGCAAGAAGGACTCCGAGATTGTAAGATTGCTTTGTCAATATTTTTTTCTTTGCAGATTTTAAGTGTTTCTATAGCTGCTTTTTTAAACAATGGAGTGTAATCTTTTCCTGATTTGCCAACAACTATGGGTTTTCCAGATTTTATTTGTATTTCACAAGATTCTCTTGGAATTGACAATCCGACTAATGTTTCTGGGCATACAGCTATTGCTTTTCCCTCTTCTATCAATTTCTTTAGATCAAAGTCAAGTGTGCTAGTTCCGTTATATCTGCAATTTATACCAACTAAACACGAACTAATCAAATACATATTCTTAAAGATTTATTATATTTAATGTACTACTTACTTCTCAAAAACTAGAATAACGATATCTCTTATGTTTTTTTTATCTTTTGAAAAGTGATATGTTTATTTTTCAATGAAATTTTACCTACTTGATAACCAAATGCCAATGTTTCTTTTTTATACGTGAGAAAGGAATGGTCAATTTCAAAACCGAGAATATTTTTAATTTCATCAAACGTAAGGTTCTGAACATCTGTTCCATTGGATTGAAGATGTTTCCATAGCTTTTCGTATTTACTCATGTTTAATTTTTTGTTTTTAAGAGAAAAAGTCCGCAAACAATGAGTATCAATCCCATCAATAGAAACGGCAAATGCAGTGGAGTATAAAAAAAACGTAATAATATGATTTCTATGATAATCCATCCTATCAGAATCATACCTTGTGCCAGCACAAAATAACTTCTGAACTTGTTTTTCGTCAACAAGATGACTATAGTTAATATACTGCATAACCCATTGGCTATGAATAGAATTAGACCGGGAATAAAATAGTTGGAAAATGGTGAATTATTGAGAAGAGATATCGGCATTTGCATTCTTATACCTGTTGGATCAGCCATTAATTCATAACCTCCGAATAATGCTCCTATTGCATTAATCAGTAAAATAATGACGCTTATCCAACTAATCGTTTTTTTCATTTGTTCGGTTCTATATGCCGTTTAGTTGTCAATTCGATACGTTCTCCTTCGACCGTAATTTTAAGATAGATAGGTACTACGCCATTCTTTTAATTTTACGCAAGATGTTCAGTGATTGAACTACTTGTTTTTAAAACTTAATTTGTGGAGCTGGAGGGAATCGAACCCTCGTCCAAACGAGGAAGCCATATGCTTTCTACACGCTTATCTCCGCTTTCGGTTTTCGTGTAAAAGCAAGACCAGAGCCACCCACTTTTACCTTAGCCTTTTGAATTTTCACCCAAGTTGAGAGGCACAACTTGAATTATCCCCGATTTTACTGCACCACTAGACCGGAATGCTTCGGAGCAACAGCTCCCGAGTGATGTCTCGTTCCTCTACCTGGTAAAGGAATTAAGCCGATCTACTATACTTCGATCAAGCAGCAAGAGCGTAATTATTTTCGCCAGATAAATTTTTGATCACTGAGATTATAGTGCAAACAATCGACGCACTGCGTGCTTACATACCACCTCTACCCGCTGTCAAATCCAGTCAACCCCTTCTTTAACTACTTATAGAGAACTGCAAAAGTATACCTTTTTTATAGAATTTCCAATTTTTAGGAAAATATTTTTCTCTTATTTAGCAAAGCTTACTACACGTGTTTCACGGATAACCGTGATTTTAACCTGTCCCGGATAAGTCATTTCGTCTTGAATTTTTTTAGCGATATCGGCACTCAGATCTTCAACACCTTTATCGTCGATCTTGTCGGCACCGACAATGACTCTTAACTCACGACCTGCCTGAATAGCATAAGTTTTTGTTACGCCCGGATAACTCATGGCTAGTTCTTCCAAGTCATTCAGACGTTTGATGTAGGCTTCAACGATTTCACGGCGTGCTCCCGGACGGGCTCCGGAAATGGCATCGCATACCTGAACGATAGGAGCAATCAACGTGGTCATCTCAACTTCGTCATGGTGAGAACCGATCGCATTGCAAATATCAGGTTTTTCCTTACAACGTTCTGCGATTTTAGCACCCAATAATGCGTGTGGCAATTCAGGTTCTTCATCGGGAACTTTTCCTATATCATGCAATAATCCGGCTCTTTTTGCTTTTTTGGGATTTAATCCTAATTCGGAAGCCATTACTGCACAAAGATTGGCTGTTTCACGTGCATGTTGTAGCAAGTTCTGACCGTAAGAAGAACGGTATTTCATTTTACCGATCATTCGTATCAGTTCCGGATGAAGACCATGGATACCCAAGTCTATGGTTGTACGTTTACCGGTCTCTATAATCTCTTCTTCAACTTGCTTCTTCACTTTGGCAACGACTTCTTCAATACGTGCCGGATGGATACGACCGTCTGTTACCAACTGATGGAGAGCCAAGCGTGCTATCTCACGTCTAACCGGATCGAATGCGGAAAGAACAATTGCTTCCGGAGTATCGTCGACTACTATTTCTACGCCTGTTGCAGCTTCCAACGCTCTGATATTACGTCCTTCACGACCGATGATGCGTCCTTTTACTTCATCACTGTCAATATGGAATACGGTAACGGAGTTCTCAATGGCAGTTTCTGTAGCTACTCTTTGTATGGTTTGAATAACAATTCTTTTGGCTTCTTTATTTGCAGTTAATTTTGCATCATCCATGATGTCATTAATATAGGAAGCTGCCTGCGTTTTGGCTTCTTCTTTCATGGCTTCCACCAATCTGTCTTTGGCTTCTTCCATACTAAGTCCGCTGATGGTTTCCAATTTTTCCTTTTCCTGCATTTGTAGTTTTTGGAGTTCATCCTTGTGTTTTTCTACAATTACCATCTGCGCTTCAAGATTGTCTTTAACTGCATCGGCTTCGTTTTTCTTTCGTTGCAGTTCTTCCTGTTTCTGATTCAGCATGAGCTCACGCTGCTTTAAACGATTTTCGCCTTGCTGGATCTTTTGATTACGCAAAGTTACTTCTTTTTCCAGATCTGCTTTTTTATTCAGAAACTTCTCTTTTACTTCCAGAAGTTTTTTCTCCTTGATTACTTCCGCTTCTGCCTCTGCTTTAGTCAAAATAGACGTATATTTTGTTTTCAGACCATATCTGAAAAACAAGAAACTTGCACCTCCGCCAATTATGAGACAAATAATCGCTGCTATAGCTATACTCATTAT
>CAZKSK010000131.1:0-6725 GCA_964555225.1 uncultured Bacteroides sp. | reverse complement strand
ACCGCCGAACAATTAGAAAAAGCTATTACTCCAAAAACAAAAGCTTTCATCCTCTGTTCCCCTTCTAATCCGACAGGCGCCGTTTATTCTCAATCTGAATTGGCAAAACTTGCGGATGTTTTAGCTAAATATCCACAAATAATAACCATTGCAGATGAGATTTATGAGCACATTAACTACATAGGTAAACATCAAAGTATTGCTCAATTTAATACAATCAAAGATAGAGTCGTTGTTGTGAACGGTGTTTCAAAAGCTTATGCAATGACGGGTTGGAGATTAGGATTTATTGCAGCTCCAGAATGGATAGTAAAGGCTTGTAATAAATTACAAGGACAATATACCAGTGGACCATGTTCAATATCACAAAAAGCTGCAGAAGCCGCTTATCGTGGGACGCAGGAACCCGTTGAAAAAATGAGGCAGGCATTTGAACGCCGTCGTGACTTAATAGTTGAACTCGCAAAAAAGATATCGGGTTTAGAAGTTAATGTCCCTGAAGGTGCATTCTATATATTCCCAAAATGTGATTCGTATTTTGGCAAAAGCGACGGAAAAAGAAAAATCAATAATGCAGGAGATTTAGCCATGTATTTACTGGAAGTCGGACATGTAGCTTGTGTTGGAGGAGGTGCTTTTGGAGCTCCTGAATGCATTCGCATGAGCTATGCGACAAGTGATGAAAATATAATAGAAGCAATGCGTCGCATCAAAGAAGCATTAGCAAACCTAAAATAGTCTCATATAAAGAAAAGGAAAGAGGATACTTCTCAAAAGAAATATCCTCTTTTTTTTATAATCGACTAGCGATTAACCTAATTTAATTGCTTCAGAAGGACAGACATCTGCACAAGTTCCACACTCCGTGCACATTTCAGGATTAATTGAATATTTTTCGCCTTCAGAAATTGCTCCTACAGGGCATTCATCGATACATGTACCGCATGCGATGCAATCATCACCAATTACGTAAGCCATTTTTTAAAATTTAAATTGTTAGTACTAATAAATCAAGGCAAAAGTACAAGATTTTTCTTGTATAACTCTTATCTCCTTCATTTTTTTACATTATTTTACTAATTATCTACCCTATCATTTTTTCTTTTTATCCTTATTTTTTTTCATCTCAACAACCATTTTACCTACATATTGCCCGTTTTTACCCATTTGAGTGAGAAGGACTCTGTTTCCATCTGCATCATTATAATATAGAGGTTTTTCAAAATAAGAATGAGAATGGCCTCCAAGAACAATATCTATGTTATGTGAATGTGGAATTAAATATTCATCACTCATTTGACCTTTCCATCCTAAATGAGAGAGGCAAATAATCAAATCACATTTCTTCTTATTTTTCAATTCATCTGTTATCCGATTTGCACATTCTACTGGATCCATATAATAAATACCTGAACAATTTTTATTCTGCACAAGCCCTGTTAAACGCGGAGAAAGGCCAAATACTCCTATTCTCAAGCCTTTACATTTCAATATAACATAAGGTTTTACTAAAGACTCGAGAACGGTTCCTTCTACACGATAATTTGCACACACAATAGGAAACGTAGCCATACGAAACAAACGAGCCATATTATCCAATCCATAATCAAATTCATGATTTCCTATCGTTACTGCATCATACTTCATTTCGTTCATAAGTAAAACTTCTACATCTCCTTTAAAAAAAGTATAATAAGGAGAACCTTGAGAAAAATCACCGCTATCAAACAATAACAAATGCTTATCGTCCTTTCTTTCTTGGGCTATAAAAGTTGCACGTCTAACGAAACCCGCCTTATCTACCAACAACGAATCCGGTTGATTTTTACCAAATGGTTCAATCCGACTATGAGTATCATTTGTATAAAGAATAGTAATTCTCTTTTGCCCTACAACGGAAAAACAAAATAAACAAAAGATAAAAACGCATAAAGACCTATAATGACTACTTCTTCTCATATTCATACAATTTTAAATTCATCATTTAATTCTAATCCTTCCATCAAGTTTAGATTCTATATGCTTCTCTTGTTTGG
Organism: uncultured Bacteroides sp.; assembly: GCA_964555225.1. Taxonomy (GTDB): domain Bacteria; phylum Bacteroidota; class Bacteroidia; order Bacteroidales; family Bacteroidaceae; genus Phocaeicola_A. The sequence goes on along the minus strand of CAZKSK010000131.1, from coordinate 4,689 downwards.
TAACTCTATAAACATAATCCAGAAGCATTTGACGCAAAGTAATCGCAGATTTAATACGTTCATTAGACAGAGAAAAAGCGCCCATTCCATCATTCCCTTCTGCTAAATAGTCTACTGTAGCTATTTTATATCTACGGTCAATATCTATATCATCTGTACCAATTAAAGCTGCCAACAATTCTCCTTTTTTATCAATTAAAAGACGTGCACCACTTATCCCTTCACCTCCTAAATGAGCTATCTGGCGGAACAACTGGGTTAATTCATCACCCGTAAGAACTACTACACAAAGAGCATTCTCAAACGGAGCAATTTCATAAATATTTTCTTTGGTGATATTACCTTTAGGCATTGCAGCCCTTAATCCACCTACATTTATCACTGCTAAATCAGGCTTAAATCCTATATATTTTTCGGATTCATTCATTAACACGTCTGCCACCCAATTAGTCAACAGACTCTCCGGACGAGACGCAGTCATAGAACAATCACTCACTCCTATAACATGACTCATCATAGTGTCTATTTTTGTTTTATATGGCTTGAGTATTCGTAAAGCCTTTACATCCGGATTTTTATCAAAAGCAGATGTAATTTCTATCCTACTTGCTTCTACTCTTGAAACCTTGTAATGCTGCGCAATAATTCCTGTAGAATAAAAAATAAAAACAAATAGAATTATGGCTTTCGCGAGATAAATGAAATACTTTTTCATAATGAAATCAGTAAAATTTTCTCAAAAATAATATAAATGCTCAGTATTTACAAACTATTTAAAAAATAATATTCAAAACTTGTATAAGTGATAAATAATTCGTTACTTTGCACCGCTTTCGCGCAATCGCTGTCATAGGAAGAGTAACTTGATATGTTGCGTTGGAGATACGTAAAACAATTTAATATTAACAAAATGGATTTGATTAAAATTGCTGAAGAAGCATTTGCGAGCGGCAAACAGCATCCTAGTTTTAAAGCAGGTGATACTGTTACTGTAGCATATCGTATCATCGAAGGTAGCAAGGAACGTGTACAGTTATATCGCGGAATTGTTATTAAGATTTCAGGTCAAGGAGATAAAAAGCGTTTTACCGTACGTAAGATGTCGGGTACGGTTGGTGTAGAACGTATTTTCCCTATTGAATCCCCGGCTATTGATAGTATAGAAGTAAATAAAATTGGTAAAGTTCGTAGAGCTAAATTATATTATTTACGTAATCTTACTGGTAAAAAAGCCAGAATTCAGGAAAAAAGAGCTAATTAAAAATTCTTATTCCTATATAAAAAAGGGATTTCTTATGGAAATCCCTTTTTTTATTCTTAGTATCTATCAAAAAAAACATCAAGAACAGTCTTTTACTTCCCATCCCAAAGCACTTGCTCCCAAAACAGCCGCATCAGAATCTTTCATTTCAGAAACTAGCAATTTGGCTTTACCCTTAAATATAGGAAGAATTGAGGCATCTAAAGCTTCCTGAACCGGCTTCATAATAAAATCACCGGATTTCGTTAAACCTCCAAATAAAATGATTGCCTCCGGACTTGAAAATGCTACAAAATCTGCCAAGGCCTGACCTAACAAAGTCCCCGTAAACTTAAAAATATTTAAAGCGATTTTATCTCCTCGAACAGCTGCATCATAAACATCCTTTGAAGTAATAGTATTAATCGGTATTTCACGAAGCAAACTCGATTCATTGCTCTCGGTAAGCATTTCCTTTGCTGTACGAGCTACTCCACTAGCAGAACAATAGGTTTCTAAACAGCCATGACGACCACATCCACAAAGACGCCCGTTTTCACGACGGACAATCACGTGTCCCAATTCTCCTGCAAATCCATCACATCCATAAACCAACTGTCCATTAATGACAATTCCACTCCCTACACCTGTACCCAAAGTTATCATAATAAAATTCTTCATGCCTTTAGCCGCACCATAAGTCATTTCACCAATAGCTGCAGCATTTGCATCATTAGTTAAAGCTGTAGGTACTCCCAAACGTTGAGAAAACATAGAAGCCAAAGGGATAATGCCTTTCCAGGGTAAATTTGGAGCATATTCAATTGTTCCACGATAAAAATTTCCATTGGGTGCTCCAACTCCCATTCCTTTTATTTTATCAACTCCACCTACTTTGATAATCATCGGTATCAATTTATCACAAACCGCCTGTACATAACTATCTATAGTAGGAAAAGATTGGGTCTTAACTGAATCAGTACAAAGAATATCACCACGTTGATCTACAATTCCGAAAACAGTATTTGTTCCGCCAATATCCATACCCACTGCGTATGGTTTTTCAATAGATGTTGCTACCATAATATTAATTAAAGGATTTATTATTTATATCAACAAATGTCGCAAACAAAACTCACTTAAACAAGAAATAGTTATTTTTTCTTGTTGATATAAATCAATAAATTTAAACCAACAACAAATTATATCAGGCCAAAATGTAAGAAAGCTTTTTTAATACCATCATTATCAACAGTATCTGTCACATAATCCGCAGCAGATTGTACATAATTATTTGCATTTCCCATAGCGACACCGATACCCGCTCGCTTAATTATGGGTATATCATTCCCTCCATCACCAAAAGCTATCGTTTCAGACACATCAAATCCTTCATAAGTTATAATAGAGATTAAACCTACACCTTTATCAACACCTTTTTCTGTTATATCAGTAAAATCCGGATGCCAACGATTAGAAACACAATTAAAAAGCTTAGACATTACTTTAACCTCATCTTCTTGATTAATTATTGGAGTTAATTGCAATATCCTCTGTTCTAGAATTGGCTCGATAGGGACATCTTCTTGCAAATTGCGAACATTCAATAATTGCCGAAAAATACGGTCCACAGAAGCGTTTGTATTATAAACAGCCAAATCACGATCTCCGACAACCATACACGCGAAATTCATTTTATCAGCCAAATCTATAACTGTTAAAACATCCTTTAAAGGTATAGAATCACAAGAAACGATTTGTTCCCCGATAAAATTGTAAGCCCCGTTTGCTGTTATATATCCATCAATCAAATGTTTAATACTCTCCACATTAATGAGATGGTATGGCCGTCCAGTTGAAATATAAATTTTTATTCCCTTTCTCTTTGCCAATGTCAAAGCTTCAATAGTAGACACAGGTATCTTATGAGTTTCAAAACTGACTAATGTTCCATCTATATCGAAAAATAACGCTTTTACCATAATTGAAATACCTATACTAATAAACCTTTTCTAAGGACAAAGGTACAATTTTCAAAATAAAATACCAAATAAAAAAACAAAGGCACCGCCATTCACATGGAAGTGCCTTCTGAGAGATTTACTATATTATTCATTAAGTAGAGATGTTTCCTCTTCTTTAACTAATGCTATTCTAAATTATTTCTTTATATCAAAATTATTTCTTTGGTTTGGTTGAGGTGGTATTTCATCCTCTTGATCCTCTTGAAATTCTTTCCATTTAGTATATTGTTGATTCGTAAGGATCTTCTTCAATTTTTTATCTTTCTTTGCCATTAATTTTTGCATATTAATCGGTGCTGCCGGCCTATTGACAGAAGTTCCCATGCCGGGGGCACCGCCCATGCCGGGGGCACCGCCCATGCCGGGACCACCGCCCATACCAGGACCACCGCCCATGCCAGGACCCGGGTATTCACTATCCTTTTGACCACCTTGAAATACATTGCCTTTTCTCGATTTACTATTCGTATTGGCAAATAATTTCTTTTGCTCTTTTAGATTTAGTTCATACACTTTTTTATATTGCTCATCAGTAAGACTTATCAATTTATTCATCTTATTGGTTTCTACACGGGCATTGCGTTCAGGAGAAGGTATTCTCCTTCGAAACATTCTATGATTACTTTCCGGTAAGCTATCTGAAGGAGTAATATTATTCTGTTGTGCTGATAGTGACATAAAAGTTCCTAAAGCAACAACTATGAGTAAATACTTTTTCATACTTTTAATCTTTTAATTCATTACAAATATAAATGAAAAGCACTCACAAATAAAATAAATTAAGCAGAACGGTTTTTTTTATCGACTTGCAGGAATTTTTCTTTTGCCGGTCCTTTTTTATCTTCGACCTCTATTATTATTAACTATTTTTGTAGAACGATCTTGAGACTTACTCTTGTTATCCCTTGACATTCTTTCACTTCCTCTTGCATTTCTACTTATACCGGGATCATTATCTTTATTATTTCTAGGATTAACTTGATTACCGTTATCCGATCTCTTATTCCATCTATTATTGTTGCGATTATTATTATCATCAAATTTTACTCCGTTATCATAATTTCTCTGATTATTACGATGATTAAATTCGCCTCTATTATTATACTGCCTCAATCCATCTCTTTCTACAAATCCTCTATGATCATTCTTTCTATTATCAAATCTTTGTTTTTCAGATCTTTGTGGACCGAAATAGCCCCGATGACCATGATTGTCAAAAGATTTATATTGTTTCCGATAATAGCTTTCATTATTGAAAAAAGAACGATAATGTCTGCCATTATACATATAATTACGAGGAAAATATCCTCTATGAAAATAAAAAGCTGAACGATCCGGATAAAAAGAATAAACTCTAAAAAGCCAATTACTACCGGTTATATAAATCGGACGAAAAAAATAATCGATACCAGCAAATACATTATA
>CAZKSK010000130.1:0-6729 GCA_964555225.1 uncultured Bacteroides sp. | reverse complement strand
TATCCTACTCTAACTGCTGCATATAATAAAATTAATCGTTTACATAAGGACTCTATTTTTATGGATGCATGGGTCCTTAGTTCAGATAATTAAATCTTATTAAATAATGAAAAGAGTTTTGTGTCCTAAATGTGATAACTATATAAGCTTTGATGAGACAAAATATAAAGAAGGCCAATCATTAGTATTTGTTTGCGACAAATGTCAAAAACAGTTCCGTATCAGAATAGGAAAATCTCAGCTGAAGGAACTTAGAAAAGATGAAAATCTTGATGCTGAAATGAATCAATATAATTATGGAAGTGTGATTGTGATTGAGAACGTATTTGGCTATAAACAGATAATTTCCTTACAAGAAGGAGACAATGTTATTGGTCGAAAAAGTAAAGGGACTGATATAAATTGTCCTATCGAGACTTCTGATCCAAGTATGGATCGTATCCATTGTATCATTAATGTAAAAAAAGACAAAGAGGGACTTCTTACATATACTTTGCGTGATGCTCCCAGTGTAACCGGAACATTTTATATGAATTCCATTTTAGGTGATAAAGATCGTGTAAGAATGGATGATGGTTGCATTATAACAATTGGTGCAACTACTTTGATTTTGAATATGTCAGAAAAATTTAAAAAGATAAATGATTGACGTATGAAAAACCTGTTTTTATTTACAATGGTTTGTTGTCTTTTGTGTGCATGCAACAGTCAATCTAAAAGAAACATACCAGGACTAGTTGAAACACGAGTTTTGATTGAAACTAATATGGGTAATATTACAGTGAAACTATATAATGAGACGCCTAAGCATCGGGCTAATTTCTTAAAGCTAGTGAAAAGTGGCGTTTATAATGGAATTTTGTTTCATCGTGTGATAAGTGATTTTATGATTCAAGCAGGTGATCCGGATTCAAAACATGCATCGGATACAACTCTTTTAGGTAACGGTTCTGTAGGTTATAGGATTTCTGCAGAAATTGTTTCTAAATATTATCACAAGCGTGGAGCTTTGGCCGCTGCTCGTGAAAGTGATGAAGAGAATCCAAAAAAGGAATCAGATGGCTCTCAATTTTATATTGTTACGGGAAAAATTTTTACTCCGGAAAAGTTGTATGAACTTGCAAAAGAAAAAAATGAGAATCGATACCAAGCTGTATATGATTCTCTTAAGAAACCTTTATTAAAGGAAATGAATAAGTTTAGAACTTCCAAAAACAAGGTTGCTCTTTTAGAATTGCAAGATAAAATTGAAAATGAAAGAGATCAGATCTTATGTAAGGAAGTTCCTTTTGATTTTACTCCAGAACAAAAGAAAATATATACAACAATTGGAGGGGTTCCGCATTTGGATGGAGAATATACAGTTTTTGGTGAACTTGTTTCCGGTTGGGATGTTGTAGATAAAATACAGCATGTGAAGACAGATAAGAATGATCGCCCTCGTAAAAATGTAGTTATAAATAAGATGGTTATCTTACCTTAAAATAGATAAAATGAATAAGTTTTTATTTTTGGTAATATTTTTGTTTATATACATATGTCCCGCATTATCGCAAAATACACAGTCAGGTTCTATTATTATTCAATCGGATTCCATATTGCAAAAAAATGATTCTTTAAATATGGTAAGTGTTGTTTGTCAGGTACCAGATACATTTGATAAATCACTTTTGGATTCTATTGTGACGAGATATCAAGGAAAAGCCATTTTAACTGACTTTTGGGCAACTTGGTGCGGTCCATGTATTAGAGGAATTAAGGCAATGAAATCATTGAAATTAGAATTAAGAAAAGAAGATGTCGTTTTTTTGTATATTACGAATGAGACCTCTCCTTTCGATTATTGGTTGGATTCTATTTCAGAAATTATGGGGTATCATTATAGATTAAGTAATGAACAGTGGAATGTTCTTATGAATCAATTTGGTTTTCAAGGAATTCCGGCTTATCTGATTATTAATAAAAAAGGGAAAATCTATTATAAACATGTCGGTTATCCTGGCTATAGTACTTTGCGAGAAGAGATTAATACAGTTTTAAATGAATAACAATTTGCATTATTCATTTAGGAAGCCCTTGTTAAATTCTTATATTTATTTGTTCTAGTTCTAGTAGAAATTTTTTCTTGTCTAATCCTCCACCATATCCTATTAATTTATTATTTGATCCTATTACTCTATGACAGGGGATTATTATACTAATGGGATTGTGATTGTTAGCATTTCCTACAGCCCTATATCCTTTAGGGCATTCTATTTTTTCGGCTATCTGCTTATAACTTTGTGTTTCACCATATGGAATTGTCAATAATGCTTTCCATACCTTCTTTTGAAATGGTGTTCCTATCATTAATACTATAGGGATATCAAATTGTTTTCTTTTACCTTCAAAATATTCTATTAATTCAATTATTGTATATTTTAAGATAGTTGGAACATTTTCTTTGTTTATAATTTCATTATATGCGTTGACTATTGGTATTTTTTCTTTTTTTATTGTATGCATATCTCTAATGAATCTAATTTCGGTAACGGCTTTTTCAAATTCATCACAACAGATCAGCAAGTACCCTACTTTACTTCTCATAATGATTTTATGTGGTTGGAGGTATGATTTCATAAATATGAATTTTATTAAAATTATCAGGATTTAAAGATATATATTTTTTATCAAAAATAATTGGTTATTATAAAAAAAGGATCTCATTACTTTATATAGCAGTGAGATCCTTTTTTGTTATTTTGATAAATTTATTTCATATCCAGATAAGTGATTTTATCCATATCTCCATATTCCAAGTTTTCTCCAGCCATTCCCCAGATAAACATGTAGTTGCTTGTGCCAGCAGCTGCATGTATACTCCATTCCGGTGACATAACGGCTTGTTCATTGTGTAACCAAATAAGACGTTCTTCTTGAGGTTCTCCCATTAGATGACAGATCGCATTACCTTCTGGAACATTAAAATAGAAATAGGCTTCAATACGACGGCTGTGTGTATGTGCAGGCATGGTATTCCATACGCTACCTGGTTTTAATTCAGTCAATCCCATTTGAAGCTGATTGGTGCCTCCACCTTTAGCACGAGAAAGCACGGGGTTAATAAGAAGTTGGTTAATAATTCGGTCATTACTTTCTTCCATTTTTCCAGCTTTCAAGACATTACATTTAACATATTCTTTTGATTTCATACCTTGATCTGGAGTCACTAATTGAGTAATGAATTCTTTATATGCTGGTGCTGAATTGATATAGAATTTTGCTGGTCTTGAAGGATCTTTACTAGCAAAAGTTACTTCTTTCTTGCCACATCCTACATAAAGAGCTTCTTTAAATTTCATATTATATTCTTTTCCATCTACTTTTACAATACCATCACCACCAATATTGATAACGCCCAATTCTCGTCGATCCAAAAAATGCTCTGCTTTTAATGGATCTATAGTTTCCAACTTTAAAACTTTATTTACAGGCATAGCTCCACCAAAAATGAAACGATCGTACATTGAATAAGTTACATTGATTTCATCAGCTACCATTACTTTTTCCATTACGAAAGAAGAACGTAATCTTTGTGTATCATATGTTTTTACGTCTCTTGGGTTACAAGCCGTTTGAATTGTGTAATTAACCTGGGCTGAGGCTGAAAAGACAGTCATGCCCATCATCATTGCTAAAATTGTTTTTTTCATGTTAGTATAATATTTTGTGATTTTACTTTTTGCAAATACGTCTGTGATTGAAATACATCATACTACCCGCTAACAAAATCAGGATAGCCGGACCAATAATTTTTATAGAATGGGTTAAATGAAATATGACCCAACAGAATAGACTGGATGCAAAATCAAGTGCCCCACCTGAAAAACCGTCAGGAATTTTCACAGCTTTATCAGGGCTTCCTTTTGCAACTGTTGCTTGATATACATCATTTGCTGCTGTTGTAAAGAATGGAGCTAAGTCTGTAACAAAATACAGACCCACAATTAATGCTACTAATCCAACGATAAAAGTTTTCAATACATTTCCTTTCGTTATAGGTAAAACGATGGGGAACAAATAAAACATGCCTGCTAATGAAGCTAAAGGTAAAAATTGATTACCAGGAAGAATTACAGCTAGGAAAATTGTAACAGGAATGAGTAATAGGGATACTACCAAAGTGGTAGGATGACCGATGACCAAAGCTGGACTCATTCCGATACTTAATCCTTCTGCATTTTTGAATTTCTTTGCAATAAGTTCGCGAGTAGCATCCGATATTGGTTTTAATCCTTCAATGAAGAGGCTTGTAATACGTGGTATCAGTTCCATTACAGCTCCCATCTTTATACCTAATCCAAGAATATTTGGAATATCTTTGACAATAGCAGTCCAACTATCGCAAGCAAGACATCCGATAACACAACCTATAATGACTCCGAGGAAAAGGGGGTCTCCTAAAAGTCCAAATTTCTTTTTCATACCCTCTGCATCTATGTTGAGTTTATCAAATCCAGGTATTTTGTCTAAGATTTTATTTATTATAAGTGCGAATGGAACGAAACTTTGACAGAATGGTTGTGGTATGGAAATGCCTTCCATATTATCGTAAAATTTTTGAAAAGAGGGAGTCGTCAGATCTGCCATAACTAAAGTAATGATGTAGCATATGATTGCAGCAAAAAAGCCCCACCAGATATTTCCACTGGCAAAGTACACAATTGCACCGATAAATGCAAAATGCCAGTAATTCCATAAGTCAATATTTACTGTTCTTGTTGTACGTGTAAGTAGCATGATCAGATTAATTGCAAGACAAATTGGTATAATGAAAGCACCCACGGCTGTATTATAAGCAACCGAAGCTGCAGATGGCCATCCCATATCGAAGATTCCTAACTGTAGACCATAGATTTCTACCATCTTATTCAAAACAGGTCCCATGCTTTCTGTAAGTAAAGCTGTTATGACCGAAAGTCCTACGAAACCAACTCCTACTAGAAGTCCGCTTTTGAGAGCTTTGTTCAACTTGATTCCAATGCATACGCCTAGAATCGTGAAAATGACAGGCATCATAACTGATGCGCCTAATCCGATAATGTACTTAAAAACCACTTCCATAAATTCTAACTCAAATTTGTGTATTATTAGTATATAAATTTCAATTCGCAGCTAAATTACTTCTTTTTTTTCATATATCAATTGTTTGCGCACACAATCTTCTTCTTTATACTTTTTTTATTGATTTGCTTTTATTTTTATACTGTAATAAAAATAGAATCCCGTCCTACAATTATTTGCAGAACGGGATTCTTCTTTCTCTCTCTCTTCTAAATTTTTATTTAAGCAATTCTTTTTCGATAATTTCTTTTAATTGCTGTTTAGGTAGTGCACCTTGAGTAATCTGCGGTTGTCCTTTTAGCGGGATAAACAGTAATGTAGGAATGCTTCTAATACCGAAGGCCCCTGCCAAGTCCTCAGCTTTATCAACATCGACTTTATAAAAGTCTACTTTGCCCGCATATTCTTCTGCCAGTTCTTCAAGTACTGGAGAAAGAGCTTTGCAAGGACCGCACCATGTTGCAAAAAAATCTACAATGCACGGCTTGTCTCCTTCAAACTTCCATACTTTAGGATTAGCCTCGTAATTATAAACTTTTTTAAAAAACTCTTCTTTGTTTAATTGTGTAGCTGTCATTTTCTTTTCTATTTTAGGTTTATTACTTTGTTTATTTATTGTAGTTGCATTTTTATTAGTGGCATTAGTGCAACCAGTAAACATAATGCCGGCAATTAAAATTACCATTTTAATTTTTGAGTTCATTGTTTTATTCTTTATTTTTCTCTCTTTTTCTAAATTCTGAAACACTTTCTCCTGTTAAATTCTTAAAAAAACGGCTAAATGATGCCGGGTCATCGAATCCTACAATACCTGCTATTTCTTTTACACTTTTAGTTGTGTAAAGAAGAAGTCTTTTGCTTTCAGCTTCAGTTCTTGATTGAATCACTTTTAAGGGTGAAGGAAGTCCATATATCAGGAATAAATTAGTAAGAGTCTTAGGTGAACGATGAAGTAAATCAGCGTAATCTTGAACTTGTTTTTTTTCCCGATAAAGATTATCTACCAATACAAAAAATTTTCTCACAATATCAAAACTGTTTTCATTGCTCGACTTCACATTATATTTTTCACGTGCCAAGCGAGTATAAGTAATAATAAACTGTTTCAATAGTAATCTCAACATTTCTTCTTGCAAATTGTCTTTTCGCCCATATTCTTTTTCCATATTATTGAATATGCTGTTTAAATTATTGCTCTGATCATTGTTGAGTTCAAGTTTCATTATCTGAGATGTTCCATTGAAAAGGAAACCATTGCAAGAAACTTCATTATCATGTTCGTATATACAATAGAAATTTCTATTAAATAGTAGGGCTTTATATTCTCCCGTTATTTCAGAGAATAAAAGATGATGCAGAGGAGAAAGAGTTATTACTTCTCCTGCTTTTAGCTTCATCCCTACATAATCAACTTCTATGGACAGTTCTCCTGAGCCAACGGAAATGAATTTATAAAGAGATTTATCCTTTATCATATCTGAATGGATATGTAATTCATCTGTCAGAATCATTTTCCCCTTTAAAGGCGTTGACAAAATACTATTCATATAAGTAATATTTAGTTGTTTTTCTATTATTTTTAGCTCTTATTAAATACTAATACAAATAAGATTTAGATCTACCTTT
>CAZKSK010000129.1:0-6738 GCA_964555225.1 uncultured Bacteroides sp. | reverse complement strand
GCGACGCCAGAAAAGATAAGAGGTTCCATTGTCATCAATAAAGGGATCTCCGTCGATATCGGGCGCGATACATCGGGGAAGAATATTACATGTTTCGGCGAAACGGAAAGGACCCTCGGGCTTGTCGGCAAGAAGCGTATATGTACGTGCATCACCGTCCGGTTTTACGAAAGTTGCAAAGAGATGGTATTTGCCATCTTTGAAGACAACTTTTCCCGGAGCCCAAAAGCGATAGTATCCCGTAGCCTTTTCGCCTTTGTTGTTAGTATAGGTTTCTCCTTTTTTCCAGTCAAAACCCTGAATGTATGAGCCGTCAAAACTCCAGTTTACGAAATCTTTTGATTTCCATACTACAGGTGCTCCGGCTAGCGACAATCCTCTGTTGAGATCGGTAGTACTGTACAAATAGTATGTATCGCCGAATTTACATAAGGAAGGATCCGCTATATTGTCGGCTATAATGGGATTATAATAACGGGTTTTCAATAGATTGTCTATAACGGAAGTATCCACTTTGAAGGCGGTACCGTGACGAGTTCCCTGAGGAAAGGATACAATGTCGGAAATATCTTCCCAATGTTTTCCGTCTTTACTTCTTACGGCTCCATATTTGTGATTACGATATTTGTCGAAATAGATATACATGTAACCATTAATAAATAAAGGCGAAGGACCTTCAGCCCAATAATTACCTGTGATTGGAGCAGAAACTTTAATAGGGAATCCCTTTTGTATATTTTTTGTACGGGTGATACGAAGGTTCTTTTCGGGGGGATTTGAATTTTCATTTTTTACTACCATGAGTAGATCGTGGTGAACAGGATCAACTGCAATAGCTGCGTCAATGACACAGAAATCCGGATTAAAAAACATTTTTGTTTCTGAAAATGTTTTGAAATCTTTGGTGGTTACATAGAATATACGATGATTGAGTCCTTTTTCGCTTTCGGATGTAGGTATTTCCTTGTATCGTCCCGGAATGGTGGTAGCCCAAAAAATATAGTAAGTTTGAGAGGGTTTATCATAGAACAGTTCGGGGGCCCAGCAGTTATGTGCTGTGGGTTCATGCATCATTACGGGAATAGCTTTTTGTTCATTCCAATGAATAAGGTCTTTGGATGAAGCGTAACCGATGATACGGTCTGTCCAGCTGGAAGTCCATACCATGTGGAATGTGCCCTCGGGACCAAGACAGATACTGGGATCGCGCATCAACCGGTCTTTTCCTATCATAGGAGTAATATATGGCTTTCCTTCGTTAAGAGCTGTCCATTTCAGTCCGTCATAACTATAAGCCAGATGAAGACCGTCTTCTCCGTTACCGATGAAGTAGGAAAATAAATATGCTTTTTTTTGTGCAAAAGAGCCCATTACAATGAAGATGAACATTAGCACGGATACAATTTTTTTTTTCATTTGATTTTAGGTTTTGTAATGTATTTAATGCAAAGGTAAATAAAAAAATTACAGGTGGGAAAAGTTACATAATTGTTGATCTTAATTGATATTAAAGTTTTATTTTTTGTTCTGAGGTTAATAATTAGAATTTTATCATGTATATTTGTAATCATATAGCCAACAAATAAATCTTATTTTATTTTTGAAAAATTATCATACTATGAAACGATACGGTTTTTTCTTACTTACAGTATTTCTATCAGTAGTTTTGAATGCACAGACAAAGTGGATAGATCCTCTCGATGGGATAGTGCCCCATGTACAGGGTAGAGCTTGGAATATGGAAATAGGCAATAATTACCATCGATTGCCCGAAAGAGCAAAAAATATAGTGAGAAAACCGGTCTGGGATTTGTCTACTAACAGTGCAGGATTATTTATCGATTTTTATTGCAATGCGCCCGAATTGATAGTGAAATATACTGTATCCGGCAATAAGACTTTGCCTAATTTAACGACGATAGCCGTGAGTGGCCTTGATCTTTATAGTACCGATTGTCATGGAGTGACCGATTGGTGCGCATGTCCCGGTAATTATTCATTCGGTACTCAAACCAATGATACCATAATATTCCATTATAAAGATTTAGTTTATCATAATTATCATCAAAGAGGAAATGAATATCGTCTTTTTCTTCCTTTATATAATACGGTAACCTCTTTGAAAATAGGTATACCTGATAGTTGCGAATTGAAATTCGCTCCTCTTCCGTCCGAAAAACCTATTTTGATTTACGGGACATCTATTGCCCAGGGAGCTTCGGCTTCGCGCCCGGCAATGGCTTGGACTAATATCGTACAGCGCCGTATTGATTCGCCGGTTATCAATCTTGGGTTTTCGGGTAACGGATTGATGGATGCTTCCGTATATGATTTGATCAGCGAAGTGGATGCGCAGATCTATATTCTTGATTGTATGCCAAATATGTATTCAATTCACGACAGTATTGTGAGTCGTACGATTGCAGGAGTAAGGAAAATCAGAGCTAAAAGTAAAGCACCGGTTTTGTTGGTTGAAAATGATGGATATATGTACGGTAAAACCAATCGATCAATTGAAAATGAATGTATAGTGACCAACAGGGAATTGAAAAAAGCATATGAATTACTGCTTGCGGAAGGTGTAAAAAATCTCTTTTATTTAACTAATGAAGAAATAGGTATGACGCCAGATGCACAAACGGATGGATGGCATGCTTCGGATATAGGAATGCAGCTTTATGCTGACGCTTATGTAAAAAAAATTAATGAGATATTGGGTCGCCATCCTATGTCACTCTTCGAACCTTGCCGGCAACGTCGGGAACCGGATCATTATGAATGGGCTGAGCGTCATGAGGCTGTGGTAAAAATGAATCGGACTACTAATCCGGAAATTCTAATGATTGGGAATTCTATTATTAATTTTTGGGGTGGTGAACCTGCAGGCTATCACCATTCGGGTATAAAAGCATGGAATAATCTTTTCGGTAAAAGACATGTTACCAATATGGGTTTCGGTTGGGACAGGATAGAAAATGTATTCTGGCGAATCTATCATGGTGAATTGGATGGTTGTCATCCCAAGCACATCTGTTTGCTTATAGGTACTAATAATTTGGAGAAAAATACAAATGACGAGATTGTTTCGGGTATCATCGGCTTGGTTAATTTGATACGTGAAGAACAACCCCAGGCTTATTTACATGTTTTGTCTGTCTTTCCACGTCAAGGTCAGGAATCTCGTATTGTCGAGTTGAATTCTTTGCTTCAAACGAAACTGATCACAAATGATAAAGTGGATCTTATTGACCTCACTCCTCAATTGATTCTTAAAGACGGTACCGGAAAAATAGATAATTCGCTATTTACAGACGGACTTCATCCTAATGAAACGGGATATGGAAGAATTGCCAAAGTACTGAAACCGATATTTAGGGAACCATAAAAGGAAATGATCAGATGATATAATCTTTTTCATTTGTTTTATGGGGAGGGCTCATTATTGATGCTTAACATTTTTAATTCGGAATTTAGAATTTAATATTTTATTATGTATATTTGCCTATTTAAATTTGTTAATCGAAAATGTTGGCCACAGAAGAATTGATCATTAAGCAGTTGAAAGACGGTAATGAGAAAGCATACAAATATTTGTATGATCATCACTATGTAGTTCTTTGTCATATAGCCAATCAATATATTAATGATCATTTTCTTGCTGAATCTATTGTGAGTGATGTGATTTTTCATTTATGGGAAGTACGGGAAAGTCTAGATATATCTATCTCAATTAGAAGTTATTTGATTCGTTCTGTACGTAACCGGTGTTTTAATTATCTCAATACGAAAAGTGAAAGACAAGAGATTCCTTTCTCTTGTTTATCCTCTGATAAGAATTCTGATTTGAATTGTTTTTTCTCCGAAGAACATCCTTTAGGTTCTTTATTGGAACGAGAATTGGAAAATAAAATACAGGATGCAATTCAAAATCTTCCCGATGATTGCAGGCGTGTATTTATGAAAAGTCGTTTTGAAGGAAAAAAATATGAAGAAATAGCTAAAGAATTGGATTTTTCCGTAAATACGGTGAAATATCATATGAAAAAAGCCTTGTCCATTCTTCACAAAAACTTATCTGACTATTTTTTTATATTCTTTTTTCTACTGATTATAAAATAAATTGAAAATAGTATATCTTTTGACTACCCTCAAAAAGAAAAAAACTGTCTTATTTATAGAAAACTGAAAAATGGAAGAAAATAAAAATATAAATATAGAGGATTTGATTGTTGCTTATTTAAGTGGCGATGCTGGTGTGAATGAAATGGAGGATTTGAAGAAGTGGCTAAATGTTTCTTCAGAAAATAGAAAATATTTTTTAGAACAACAAGAACTTTGGTTTTCCTCTATTAGTGAAGAAGAAAGTTCTTTATATAATAAAGAAAAGGCATATGAACTGTTTAGAGACAGAACAAAAGATCAAAATATTATTGTAAAAGAGAAATATAATAAGCGTTTTCCATTATTTTTTCGATACGCGGCCGTTGTTGCTCTTTTATTTATAATTAGTATTATTTCTTATTACAGAGGAAGTGAGAGTGTAAAAAAAGATTTTGCTCAGATTGTAGTGGAGGCCCCGATCGGTTCGAGAACAAAACTTAACTTGCCGGATGGAACTCTTGTCTGGTTGAATGCAGGTTCTAAAATATCATATTCTCAAGGCTTTGGAGTAAATGACCGAAAGGTGTTGCTGCAAGGAGAATGTTATTTCGAAGTGAAACATAATACAGAACTGCCTTTTTTTGTAAAATCAAAAGATTTGCAAGTTAGGGTCGTAGGTACGAAGTTTAATTTCAGAGATTATCCCGAAGATAAAGAAGTTATGGTTTCTTTGATAGAAGGCAGAATTGCATTGAATAACTTATTGAGAAATGAAAATGAGGCTTTTTTAAATCCTAATCAACGAGTCGTGATGGATAAGACCGATGGCAGGATGAAGATTGGATTTATAGAAGGAAATAATTCCAAAGAATGGACTAATGGATATTTGTTTTTTGATGAGGATTTGATGACTGATATTGTAAAAGAGTTGCAACGTAGTTATAATGTTAAGTTTACGTTTGCTACTGATTCTTTGAAAAAAATCCGTTTTTATGGGAACTTTGTAAGGCAGGAGCAAACTATAGAGGAAGTACTGAATGCATTAACGGCTACAGGAAAGATACATTATGTTAAGAATGGACATACTATAACGTTATATTAATAAAAGAAACCTTTGTTAAATCTAAATTAAATTAACTATGAATAATAATAGTAGTTGAGTGTAATGAAAAAGATATAAGCTGATAGATGTTGTATATCTACCAGCTTAAAGATCTTTTCAAACCTTAAAAGGAGTGAGTTTAAAAAGATTCGGCAAAAATAGCATAAAAAATTCAATTTGGAATCCGAATCTTTAGTTTTTATCAATTTATAATTAATATTATGAGTTACACTAAAAAGGTCATATATATGACCATAGCTTTGTTTTGCTTTAATTTAACTATTGTTGCACAGGATATTTCATTGAAAATGAATAATGTGACTGTAAAGCAAGCAATAACAAAATTGAAAACAGAGAGTGGGTATTCTTTTGTGTATGCTTCCGGAGATTTAGATACACAGAAAAAAGTTAGCGTGCAAGCATCTCAATTGGAGGATATTGTAAAGCAAATATTAAAAGGCCAGGATGTTTCCTATGAAATAAGGGGTAAAGATATTGTTGTGAAAAGAAATGCACGGAAATCAGTTTTTGGCGAAAAAAAGAAAGGAATAGTTACCGGAATAATATCAGATGTTTCTGGTGAACCTGTCATTGGAGCGAATGTATTGGTTAAAGGAACCACAACAGGAACAATTACTGATATTAATGGACATTATTCTATTGATGCACCTTCTGACGGGCATTTATTGATTTCTTATCTAGGTTACGAAGAACAAACGATTTCTGTTAGTGGAAAAAATTCAATAAATGTGGTTTTGAGAGAGGATACAAAACTATTGGATGAGGTTGTTGTGGTGGGGTATGGTGTCCAAAAGAAAAAGCTTGTAACAGGAGCTACAATTCAAGTGACAGGCGAAAAATTATCAAAATTAAATACTGTTGATGCGTTCGGCGCATTACAAAGTCAGGCTGCAGGTGTACAGATAACCCAAAATTCGGGCGAACCCGGAGAAGGTTATAAGATTAATATTCGAGGTTTGGGTACTACAGGGTCGGCGGCTCCACTTTACGTAATTGATGGCGTGGCCGGAGGTAATATATCGGCATTGTCTCCTAATGACATTGAATCGATTGATATATTAAAAGACGCAGCCTCTGCTGCGATTTATGGTGCGCGTGCTGCTAATGGCGTTATCTTAGTAACAACTAAACAGGGCAAAGCCGGTAAATTAAGTATAACATATGACGGATATTATGGAATTCAAAGTTCACAGACAAATGGTATACGTCCTGCTAATGCCAAAGAATATATGACTCTGATTAACAAAGCACTGGACTGCGCAGGAACTCAAGAATATGATTTTGAATCATTAATTCCAAATGAATATTCCAAAATAATGAATGGAACTTGGAATGGTACTAATTGGTTAAAAGAATCAACAGATAATAAAGCTCCGATAATTAGTAATGCAATTAATTTAACAGGTGGTTCGGAGTCTTCTCGTTTTGCATTTGGCTTTTCTTCCTTAAATCAGAAAGGAACAATTGGAAAACCGGCTCAACCCAAATATGACCGATATACGGTCCGTCTTAAC
>CAZKSK010000128.1:0-6746 GCA_964555225.1 uncultured Bacteroides sp. | reverse complement strand
TGTACTACTTTGCTTCGTGCATCGTAAAAGTCGATTTTGATGCCGTCTATTTCCAACTCTTCGTAACGTTCCGGACGTTGTGGGTAAGACTCTTCGTGAATTAATTTGCCCTCATAAACCAAATCTGAAGTATGCTCAAATCTGATTCCGTTGGCATGTAGCCAGCATTCTCGCTTGCAAACATGATAAAGATTGATTAATGTGGCGTTGACTTGCATAATTATAAAAAGTTTGATTCGGAAAAATGTTCTGTATTTATTCCATTTTTGAATGAGTAAATTTCTTTAAATGTTTCTAAATATAGAAAACCATACTTTTCTTTTCCATAAGTTAGAATTGTTTCATAATCTTTTCCATTGGGGAATATTGAAAAAGTAAATAAAGATGTGATTGATTGTAATTTTTTCATTTGAATTATATTTTTTACAAAATCTTCATCTTGATTTTGGATTATGGCTACATATTTATTCCAAATATCTGTACCGTTTAAAACAGTTGAATAGGGTATATGCAACTCTTCAAGTGTTGTTATATATTCATTTATTAAATGAATATCAACTTTCAAAGGGACAAAGACGGAAATGTTTTGTTGATTAATAATTTTCAAAGAATTATTTACAACTCTAAAATTCATAGTTGCCATTGCTTCAAATAAATCCTGAATATTTATGATGTAATGTGTATGATTAACCTTTTTTATTTTTTCAATTACCAATTGATACAATTTATCAAAATTCTTTTGCTCTAAAATTGTTTTATATTCATCATCAAGTTCTTGCATAATTCTATAACGGTCGTCATCGTTATATAAAGTTTTTTCTTCGTTGCAATCAAATAAGTAGAGTGTACATTTAGGTTTGGTCACATTTCTATTGATTCGTCCAGCCAATTGTTCTTCGCTGTCGATAATGGACTTATCCTTGAAACCTAAATCCATGTCAATATCAACTCCGGCTTCGACGACCTGAGTTGTAACAAGTAAAATTTTTTTGCTTCTTGCTTCATCAGACTTAAGTTCATTAATGATTTGCTTTCTTCGTGGCTCCAATATAGTTCCCGATAACAATAGTATTTCATCAAAAAAGTTATTGTTTTTATTTGCTATCGAATAAAATTCACTTGCTGTTTTTTTAAAGATAAATTCAATAATTGTAAAAACACTATTTGGAAACTTACTATTGCCTTGTGCATATGTTATAGATTTACTAAAAACCGTTTCACAAAGTTGTTCCAAATAACTCTCTGTTTCATCTTTATTCGGTTTTCCCCGCTCTAATAAAGAATAATCGAATTTGACACGATTGCAGAAATTGGGATTCTGAAAATATTTCTTTTTGTCTGAAATTAAGTAAACAAAATCATTAGATAACTTTTTTTGATCAATTATATCCCCAATTTTTGGCAAGGTCGCTGACATAATGATAAACTTCATATTAAAATATTTGGCATAATTCGTAATGAAGTAGATGATTTTATCCCATGTTTTGGGAGAATACGATTGAATTTCATCAATAATTACGACTGAATTGGCTAACCGATGTAGTAGATAATTAATTTCCTTTTCATTGGTTTTTAAAACATCGAAGAACCTAACATGCGAAAGAAGTGTTATCGGATAATTCATAAATAAACCATCCAAATAATTTAAGTAATCATTTTCATACTTACCTGTTTGAATTGCAGCTTTTGAATGAACTTCTGCTAGTTCACTATCTGACAAACCCAATGTATCTTTTAATGACTGATAAGTTTGTGTAATTAAGGTTGTAAATGGAAATACATAAAATACTTTTTGCAAAGAGTTATCTGTTTTTAATAATTCAGTCAATGCCAACATAGAAACATTTGTTTTTCCACCACCTGTTGGTGCTTCAATATAAAACAGATTTTTATCTGTATTTTTTTTCACATTGCTCACAACTTCCACTGCTATACAATGTCGTAATGCATTTAAATTTTCATTGCTTTGCTCCGTGAAGCTATTCGGATTTAAATACTTCCCTTCCAGAATCGTTTCATAAACAGCCTTGTTGTATGTTTTACGAGTTTGTGCATTTGTAATAATTTTTTCTTTTAGGTTACTATCTAGAATCCCAAAATCAGTCAGCATGCTTTTCCAATCGTTCATATAATGAGCTGTTGCCAAATAGTCAGCCGCAGTTAATAATGAGTAATTCAGCTTGACAAGTGTGTAAAGTGGAAAGGCATTTTCAACCTTAAAAATGCTTTCATTAAAACGTTCAAATAGAAAATTAAAATTGGCATTCCCCAGAAAATAAGTATGAAAGTTTCCTATTTGTTCATCATTTAAAGGATGATTAAACAGCGATAAATATGGACTTAACATAAATAAATCCGTATTATCCCAATTTCCTTCATCTTGTGCCTGTTCAATTGATGAACTATGATGTTTATAAATAGGATAACTTAAATACAATGCCACATTACACAAAAAAATCTGTTCTTCATCAGAAAGTTGCATCTTTAAAAAATCAGCAAAAAACAAGGCAAGAAAGAGGTAAACACTAATTACAGAATGTTGATTCTGAAATGGATGGTTTACCCTTAAAAGGCATGCTTCATTATGCATCCTGTTTCGTTGGAATCCTTGGTTTAACTTGCCAAAATCATGAAAGGCAATTGCCTGCCAAAACAATTTATGAATTGTTTCCGCAAGCAATTGTTTATCCTTCAAATTTTCGGGTATTGAATCACTTATCAGTTTTTCAATAATTTCATTCAAATGATGAACTTCTACAATCTTTTGTGCATATGCTGTCACCATTGCAGAATGTTCTGCCAGCAACTCCGGCTCTCTGTCGTTTTGTTCCGGTTTTGGTAAGTGTGCAAAATAGTCATTCGCTTTAGGAATGAGTTCCTCAAAAAATGGAATATCGAAGTTTTGCATTATACTTAAAACAATTGAATGATATGATTTTTGTCTATTTGATAAAATTCACCAGCTCCGCTCATATTCATTTCTTTTTTAAAAGAAGCATTTGAATATGCGAAATCAGCATAAGAATATTGATATAGTTTTTCATTGAATCCGACTGGAAGCCTTTCAAAATAGAGAAATGATGATTCTTTTGATTCTTTAGAAAACATAGACATTGAACGGGCAACATAATCACTTACTGCATCTGTTTTAGCAAATATGGATGCTATTTTATAATCATGACTAAAATCGAATTTCTCAAAAGAATCATATTCGTGTGCATCTGTCCACCAAGCCGAAAAATCGTTTTTACCCATATAGGGCAAAAACTCAGCTTTATATGATAAAATGTTGTCATATAAAGTCTTTTCGTCTCCATTACCGAGATTTAAGAGCAGAAAACAACGGTATGATGGTTTTATCAGAATTTGTTCGGTAACAATCAGATTTCCTCCTTCTTCACCACTCGCAAATCCTGTACTATTATTATAACTTACTATATCCTTGGTATAATTTCCTTTATCACTTTCAAGAGGTTCAATGCTAATTTGCAGGTGCTTAAGTTTTTTATAATATTCGGGGAATATACCATTTTCTTTATATCCTTTCATTCCTGCAATAGCGCCAAGAATACCAAGCAATGCTGGTTTGTGTAGCATATTGTAAGTTAAATAAATACCATCGTTGATATCGGGCTTTTTCAGAAACCCCATTTCTACTTTCAAATCAAATGACATTAACCTTTGATTTGCCCCCATACTATAGTTCGTTTTCAATAGTTCCTGTTGGTGTATTTTTTAAACTACAGGTTTGTTGATTATAGCAAACTTCAATGGATTGAATATTCCCATTGAATTTATTTAACTCTGTTGTCAGTTCTTCGAAGTCATATACATATTTCCCATTAGCTTTGTCATCTTCCAATTTTATCAATGTAGTAAAATTAGGCAATACAATTTTAGAACTTTCATTCAATTGTACCCAAACCAGCATCTCGTTTTCCGATCCGGCTTTCGATGCCGAATCATACCAGGTAACACCTCGGCGCATAGCTTCTTTTAGTTTTGAAATATCATCTTCTGAAAGGTTGGGAGCGTCTTCTCCTGCTAATGCTGTAACATCAATCAAATTTTTGGGATTAATGGAAAAATGATGCAAATAATGTCCTTCTTCCAATTTAGATTGACGACCAATTGTTGTCATTCCTTTTTCTGCATCCGGATCATCTGCTTTATTACTAAAGGGAGAAGTTATTTGTTCAGAATAGATATTATTTTCTTTCCAAATATTTACTCCATGATTAACCTGAACAGGTCCATGTATAGAAATATTTGTTTCTCCGGCAAAAGTCGCGCCAAACAAACGGATGTCTAAACAACTCAAAAGGTTTTTTGCAACCGTAGTTTTTACTATTTTATCTTTTTCTTTGCCTGTTCCTTTCGGATAGTCGCCAAAGTATTTTTTGTAGGTTTCATCCAAAGAAATTGGATTTAATTTGGCATTTAAGGACTTAAAGTAGAATATCTTTTCTGAAGAAAACACATCTTTCAAATAATTCTTTACTGTGTATTTATATGCTTTGTCTGTTGCATAAACAACGCCATTAGGTAAAGTACGAGGTTGTCCCGAAAAATCGGCGTTATAATTTGAATTGATTGCTTTTACTACTGCACAACCGAAAACTCTGTTCTTAAACTCTGACATAATTGTAATCTCCTATGTTTTAATTGTTATTATTTTCTTGTTTTTTATCTGATTCATAAATGACGCATGGACAGAAACACCCTGCCAAAAAATATTTGAGTAAAGGTTTCATTTCCACATTACAATCATCAGTAAGTACTTGCGATGCAAGTCGTTCAAATTTTCCTTTATAAACATCAATGTCGTGTTTATAAATTGCTATTGTTTGGGCAATAGCATCCTGCAACTGACTGGATTTGTTCTTTTGCAAATAGGGTTCCAACATTGCATAAGTTTTGTTTGCCGCTACACTCCGGTCAATTAAATAAGAAACAATTTGTCCTGCGCCGAAAGCAAAATCTTCGGGCGTTTCAAAATTAGATTCTCCTTTTGCGACGCTACGCATTTTCGACATTAAGTCGGTTACTTTTGAAGCCATAATGATTTCATTTTTATTGTTATTATTGAATAAGTTATATAAGCTGAACCAGATATTTAGTTTTTCTCCAATAGCATAATATTTTGTATGCCTTTTCTCTCTAAATTCATCATGGGAAATGTCTGATAAAATAGCAGAGTATGCCATATTATCGAACATTTCGTCTGTTATGCTTTGGAGTCTCGATTTGTAGATATAATCGTATATACTTTTTCTGTATTTGTAGAATGAAGCTGTAGTTTCTTTTGTTATTGAATGCCCTTTGGAAGGTTCAAATTTATCTCCAAAATAATTGCCGATTAAAAAGTTTTTCCCATTTCCTGTTTTGTCGTTATATTGCTGGAATAATGTGCTTATTTCTTTTTCCAATTCAAAAACATTAGATATTGATTTTTTATCGTTCACATTAAATAGTTCAACGTGATTATTTATAGTACATTCAATATTGAACCTGAATAATGGGACAAAATCAAAATCATTAATTTTCAATCCATCTTTAGTGTTTGAATAATTTATCAAGTAATAATCAGATAAATATTTTTGATTAGTCCTCTCAAATAATCTTTTCAATAATTCTTTATATGGTATAGGATCATTTTCAGAATTAAATAATTTGATGATTTCTTTATTTATCTCTCGTTTGTCAACTACAATAGGTAGTGGATTAGGTAAACACCGAAAATCTTTTTTGTCTATAGTGATTTTTCTTTTTAGAAGTTTCTCAAAATTATTAAGGACTAAAGCTTCATCTCTTGAATAACGTTGATTTATTCCTTTAATCAAACTACTTGTTTTATGCTTAACAAAGTTTTTTTTATTGGGAAAAGTTGTTTGAAAACCGATAACGCCCAGTTCGCCATAAGAAAGCTTTTCATCATTGAATATTTCACTTTTTAGATATTCGGCATAATATGATTGCTGCCTTACATAGGGTATTGTCCTTAAATATATCCTTATATAATCTTTATCAATAATAGATTTGTATTCAGGAATATCTTGAATTTGATTCAAAATACTGGGCATTTGAGAATAGAAGCCATCTATAATCTGGTGAAATTCTGTATCTGCGCCTGAGTACATTTTTAAAGCATTGTTTTTATAATCTTTAAGTCTTGATGAAATAATCTCAATTCTTTTAAATCTAACTAAATCATCATTTGCATTTTTTTCTTCCTCTGTTGGTTTTTCTCCTTTTCTCCATTTTTTAATGCCTAAATTTTTTTTATCATCATCATTAAAATTGAAATTAAAAGCTAATGCAAAAGGAGAACAAGAATGTATTTTCTGCTTAGAATCAAATTTTTGAACTTTATTCATTGTTATATAGTCTGAGACATCCTGATAACGAATGCAATCTTTCCATAATGAAATATTTTGGTCCTTCCCATCATAATAATCATAATCTTTTCCTTTTTGAAGATTTTGATTAACCCATTGGCCATTTTCGTCAATATCTATAAAAACATGTAACCCTTTACTTGGTTGTACCTTCCATTCCATAATGTCCGGAATGTCTTCGATAAGATTATTCGTAAAGTTGATAATTTCCTGTATCATGTAATTTCTTATTTATAATTTTCACTTTCTTCCCAATCTTCTCCGGCAGAGTTTTGCCCCTTGTCGGAGGTGAAATTTGTTTTAAATCCTGACAGATTTTAAAACCTGTCAGGATTAGCGCGTTTAGTA
>CAZKSK010000127.1:0-6750 GCA_964555225.1 uncultured Bacteroides sp. | reverse complement strand
GATATTCCTATTATGGCTCTTACGGCTACTGCTGATAAGATTACTCGCAATGATATCGTTACTCAATTGGATCTTAATGATCCCAAAATATTTATATCTTCATTCGATCGTCCTAATTTAAGTCTGACGGTAAAAAGAGGTTATCAGAAAAAAGAAAAAGACCGAACTATTCTTGATTTCATCAGTAAACATCATCAGCAATGCGGGATTATTTACTGCATGAGTCGCAAGACTACGGAAAATGTAAATGACATGCTTCTAAAAAACGGAATATCATCGGCCGTTTATCACGCCGGGCTAAGTAATCAGCAACGCGATAAAACTCAGGAAGAGTTCATCAATGACCGTATTCAAGTGGTGTGTGCTACCATAGCATTCGGTATGGGTATTGATAAATCGAATGTCAGATGGGTCATTCATTACAACTTACCTAAAAGTATAGAAAATTTCTATCAGGAAATAGGACGGGCAGGGCGAGATGGTTTAGATAGCGATACGCTTTTATTTTATTCGTTGGGCGATATTGTCTTATTAAATAAATTTGCTTTGAAAAGTGGACAACAACAAACTAATACGGATAAACTTAAACGTATGCAACAATACGCTGAAGCCGATATCTGCCGTAGGCGTATCTTATTAAATTATTTCGGAGAAGCAACGGACCATGATTGCGGTAATTGCGACGTATGCAAAAATCCACCTCAAAGATTTGACGGAAGCATATTGGTACAAAAAGCTCTTAGTGCTATTATGCGTACCGACGAAAAAATCACGACTCATCAACTTATTGACATTCTCAGAGGCAATTATAATCCGGAAATTACAACTCATCAATATGAAAAACTAAAAACGTTCGGAGCGGGAAGGGACGTTCCAAGCCGGGATTGGCAAGATTATTTATTACAAATGCTGCAACTGGGATATTTCGAAATTGCATACAACGAAAATAATCATTTGAAAATAACAGAAAGCGGAAAGAATGTTTTATTTGGAAAAATATCGGCCCAATTGGTAATTATAAAAAGAGAAGAACCTAAACCTAAAGGAAGAAAAAACAAAGAGATACGACAAACGACTCTTTCCCTCCTCCACGTCCAACACTCTGAAGATAAAGAATTGTTCGAAGCCCTCCGTATTCTACGTAAACGTCTTGCCGACGAACAAGGTTATCCTGCCTATATTGTCCTCTCCGATAAAGTTCTGCATCTGTTAAGCAGCATCCGGCCCACTACAATTGAAGATTTCGGAGATATTAGTGGTATTGGTGATTTCAAGAAAGAAAAATATGGAAAAAATTTCGTTTCCTTAATTCAAACTTTTCAAAAAGAAAAATGATGCCTGTTATTTGCAGGCATCATATAAATCCTTTAGAGAAGGCCTTGGTACACCTAAGGACACCGCTTTATCCAAATCTTTTTTTGCCAAATTTTTTTTCTTCTGATTGACATAAATTTGAGCCCGGGCTATATAATTATCAGAATTGGAACCATTCCATTTTATAGCTTCACTTAAGTCAAGTAGAGCTAAATCAAGTTTGCCCATATCGACCTCTATATCTGCTCGCGCTGCATAAAAGACCGCATTTTCAGCGTTTTTTTCCACAAGCAAATTTATTATATCCATGGCTTCCCGAAAGCGTTTCTCTTTCTGATCCAACAGAGCCAAGCCCAAATTACCTTCAATATGATCGGGCTTGATACGCAAAATATTTTCGTAATCGGCTCGGGCTTGTTTATAATTACGTCTACTTTTATATATAAAAGCCCTATAAAGTAATGCCTCCGTATCATTAGCATCAATATCCAACAAATGACAATAGTCTATAAAAGCTTTGTCATAATCATTCTCCTGCATATAAAGTGCAGCCCTTTGTCGAATAGCCTCTGCCAAATCAGGCATTGCATTAAGTGCTAAAGAATAAGATTCTATAGCTTTCTTTCTTTCACCTGCACGAGTTTGTATATTTCCTATATTAGAAAAGATCAATGCATTATGAGGATTGGTAGGCTCCATCTTCATAGCATCCCTAAAATACACTTCAGCCTGCTGAAGGCTGTCTTCTTTCACATAATTCATAGCCTTATCAAATAACGACTGATAAGTAACCTGCTGAGCCGAAATCAGAAGGCAACAACAGCTACATATGAAAAAAAAGACTATTCTTCTCTTCATTTTTCTTTTATATTACGCTTTTTTAATATAATCTACGATCCAAGTTCCTACTTCTTTTGTACCATATTTTGATCCACCTTCTATTTGAATTTCAGGAGTTCTGACATTTGCATCCAATGAAGCATCAACCGCCTTGCGTATCAAAGAACCTTCTTTCTTCAAATCAAAATATTCAAAAAGCATAGCCACCGATAAAATTTGTGCTACAGGATTTGCTATATTCAAACCTTTTGCCTGAGGCCAAGAACCATGAATCGGCTCAAATACCGGAGTATTATCACCCGTCGATGCAGACGGAAGCAATCCCATAGAACCACTAATACAAGAACCCTCGTCAGTAAGAATATCACCGAAAGTATTTTCAGTTACCATTACATCAAAAAAACGCGGCTCGGAAATCATTCTCATGGAAGCATTATCCACATACATATAATCTGTTTTTACTTCCGAATATTTCGGTGCCATTTCCTGAGCTATTTGTCTCCAAAGACGGCTTGAAGCCAATACATTGGCTTTATCCACAACCGTCAGATGTTTATTACGTTTCATCGCATATTCAAAACCGACCTTCAATATCCTTTCAATCTCCACACGAGTATAGGAATTAGTATCATACGCCTTATCGTTATCCTGATATTTTTCACCGAAATACATTCCACCTGTCAACTCACGAATACAGATAAAATCAGCTCCTTCAACAAGTTCCGGACGAAGTGGTGATTTATGAAGCAAGCATTTAAAAGTTTGTACCGGGCGAATATTAGCATAAAGTCCCAATTTCTTCCGCATAGCCAAAAGCCCTTGCTCAGGACGAACTTTTGCAGTAGGATCATTATCGAATTTAGGGTCACCTACAGCTGAAAACAGAACCGCATCAGCATTTTTACATACTTGAAAAGTTTCTTCCGGAAAAGGATCACCAACTTTATCAATTGCATCTGCACCACAAATAGCATATTGATAACTCACCTTATGACCGAATTTTTCACAAACGGCACTCATCACATTCACTCCTTCTACCGAGATTTCGGGTCCAATTCCGTCTCCTGGTAATACTGCAATCTTAAAATCCATAGTTTTATTTATTATTTTCAATTGTTTCATAATCATTCTCAATAATGTTCAGCATTTTGATAGTCGCCTTAATAGCAGCCTCCGTCTGATCCGCATCCAATCCACGGGTACGAATAATTCTTTCTTCAAATCCCCATGTTATATCTGTCTGCACAAAGGCATCCGTACGTCCTCCGGGAGGAATACTGACAGCATAATTTTTCAACATAGGAAATTTTCTGCAGAGTGTTTCTTTATATATTTTTCTCACAGCTCTGACAAAAGCATCATACTGACCATCTCCACTCGAATTTTCTTCATAAGCAACGCCATTCACTTCAATTTTAATGGTTGCCATCGGCTTCAGTCCAAAGGCTGTCGTTACCATATAGCTCAATAACCTGACTTTATCATTTGAAACTCCGTGTTTCAATACATCAGAAACGATATAAGGTAAATCTTCCTGTGTTACCAATTCCTTCTTATCACCTAATTCGATAATTCGCTCGGTTACTTTACGCATGGATTCCTCATCCAGATCCAATCCAAGATCTTCCAGATTTTTTCGAGTGTTGGCCTTACCGCTCATTTTCCCCAATGCATATTCACGACGTCGTCCGAATCTCTCAGGAAGTAATTCATTACAATATAAATTATCCTTATTATCTCCATCGGCATGAACACCAGCAACTTGCGTAAAAACATTCTCACCAACTATGGGTTGATTCGCCGGTATTGCAATTCCGGAATAAGAAGAAACAACCCTGCTCACATCATTAAGCTTGCTTTCGTTTATATTTGTGATTGCATTAAAATGATCTTTCAAAATAGCCTGAACACTTGCCAAAGGAGCATTACCAGCCCTTTCTCCCAATCCGTTGATTGTCGTATGCAATCCTTTCGCCCCGCTCAGTACGGCAGTCAGCACATTACTTACAGCAAGGTCATAATCATTATGAGGATGAAAATCAAAATGGAGTTTAGGGTATCTCTTTATCATTTTCCTGAAATATTCAATTACCTGCAAAGGATTCAAAATACCCAATGTGTCAGGCAAAAGATATCTCTTTATGCTTGTATCTTCCAACCCGTCAATCAACTGAAAAACAAAATCGGGAGAATCTTTCATCCCACTGCTCCAATCCTCCAAATAGATGTTAACGGATATTCCCAAGCTGTCTGCATATTCCACACTTTTTCGTATGTCCTGCAAATGCTCTTCCGGAGTCCTATGCAACTGTTGTTCACAATGACGCAAAGACCCTTTTGCCAGCAAATTAATCACTTTACCACCGGCTTTATTTATCCAATCTAGAGAAGTATGACCGTCTACAAATCCTAATACCTCTACTTTATCCAGTTTATCATGTTTCCTTGCCCAATCACATATCATACGCACAGCTTCGAACTCTCCATCCGAAACTCTTGCAGAACCAACTTCTACACGATCCACCTGCAATTCATCTAATAGAAGTCTGGCTATCATCAATTTTTCATGGGGTACAAATGACACTCCGCAAGTCTGTTCTCCATCGCGGAGCGTCGTATCCATTATTTCTATTTGGACGCGTTTTCCCATGCCACAATCTTATCCTTATTTGTCAATAAATAATCAATATCATCCAATCCATTCATCAAGCAGTGTTTCTTATATGCATTGATCTCAAAAGATTCACTTTTTCCGGTCTCTTTATTCGTTATTGTCTGTTTAGGTAAATTTACTTCCACTTCAGTCTTCGGATTTGTCTTGATAGAAGCAAATAACTCAGCTAAAAAGCCTTCACTGACTACAACAGGAAGAACAAAATTATTCAACTCATTATTTTTGTGGATATCAGCAAAAAAGCTTGATACTACAACCCTAAATCCGTAACCTGCGATAGCCCAAGCTGCATGTTCACGACTGGATCCGGATCCGAAATTCTTTCCGGCCACCAATATTTGTCCTCCATAAGTCGGGTCATTTAACACAAAAGACTTTATTTTATTACCTTCCTTGTCATATCTCCAATCTCTAAACAAGTTTTCTCCAAAACCTTCTTTTGTGGTCGCTTTCAGAAAACGAGCTGGTATAATTTGATCCGTATCAACATTTTCCAAAGGAAGCGGAACACATGTACTTACAATTATATTGAATTTTTCTTTCATTTTCTTTTATTTATGGTGATAAATATTTTACATAAATTCTCTGGGATCCGTAATTTTACCTGTAACGGCTGCTGCTGCTGCTACTAAAGGGCTTGCAAGTATTGTACGAGAGCCTGGTCCTTGACGCCCTTGAAAATTACGATTGGAAGTAGATACCGCATATTTACCTGCAGGAATCTTATCATCATTCATAGCAAGGCAAGCGGAACAACCCGGCTGACGAAGAGCAAATCCGGCTTCTTCAAAAATCTTATCCAGACCTTCTTTTCGAATTTGAGCATCAACCGACCATGAACCCGGAACTAACCAAACTGTAATATTTTCAGCTTTTTTCTTTCCTTTTACCAAAGATGCAAACGCTCTGAAATCTTCTATTCGCCCATTTGTACAAGAACCTAAAAAGACATAATCTATAGATTTTCCCAATAGAGATTCTCCCGGTTTAAATCCCATATAATCCAACGCCTTACCAAAGGTAATCTGTTCCATTTCAGGCATACTATCCAAAGTCGGAATACGTTGTGTAATGCCCATGCCCATGCCAGGATTTGTCCCATAAGTAACCATCGGTTCTATATCTTCCGCATGAAAAATCACTTCCTTATCGAACACGGCGTCATCTCCGCTCTTCAACGTTTTCCAATAATCGACGGCTTTGTCCCAATCAGTTCCTTTAGGAGCATTTTCCTTTCCTTTTAAATAGGCAAAAGTTGTTTCGTCGGGAGCAATCATTCCACCTCTGGCACCCATCTCAATAGAAAGATTACACAAAGTAAGTCTTCCCTCCATGGATAAATTTTTTACAGCTTCTCCGGCATATTCAACAAAATAGCCAGTTGCTCCACTGGTAGTCATCTTCGACATCAGATACAGGGCCAGATCCTTAGCCACAACACCTTTTTTCAATTTACCGTCAACCGTAATACGCATACTCATAGGCTTTGCCTGTAAAATACACTGTGAAGCCAATACCATCTCCACCTCACTGGTACCAATACCAAAAGCCACAGCACCCATTGCACCGTGAGTTGATGTGTGTGAATCTCCGCAAACAATAGTCATACCAGGTAATGTTAATCCTCGTTCCGGCCCTACCACATGGATAATTCCATTCTTAGGATCCATCATACCGTAATATGATAATCCGAAATCATTTGCATTTTTTTCCAAAGTATCCACTTGAGCTTTTGAAATCGAATCGGTAATAGGTTTATCCTGATCATGGGTCGGAGTATTATGATCCGGCATACAATAAATGCGTTCCGGACGGAAACATTTCAATCCTCTTGCTCTTAAACCTGCAAAAGCTTGCGGACTGGTTACTTCGTGGCAATAAAGTCTGTCTATATACAATTGAGTCGGACCCTCTTCAACAAT
>CAZKSK010000126.1:0-6764 GCA_964555225.1 uncultured Bacteroides sp. | reverse complement strand
AGCATCGGACTGAAAATCCGTGTGTCCTTGGTTCAACTCCAAGAGGCACCACCTTTACAAAAAAGCAGTTACGAACATATCGCAACTGCTTTTTCTTTTATATAAGAAATCTTCTATTTCAACTTTTTGAAACCATAAGTGGCTTGGCATCCTAGTTCTTCTTCAATCCTGAGCAACTGATTGTATTTTGCAAGACGGTCTGTACGGCTCATGGATCCCGTCTTAATCTGCCCTGAATTGGTAGCTACCGCAATATCAGCAATAGTAGTATCTTCCGTTTCGCCCGAACGGTGAGATGTTACTGTATTATAACCGTGACGATGTGCCATTTCTATAGCATCAAGAGTCTCACTTAATGAACCTATCTGATTTACTTTGATTAAAATTGCATTAGCACATCCCTCCTTAATGCCTCTCGACAAAAAATCTACATTTGTAACAAAGAGATCATCACCGACAAGTTGACAGCGATCACCCAGACAATCAGTTAATTTTTTCCATCCTTCCCAATCATTCTCACTCATACCATCTTCTATATTGTCAATAGGATATTTAGATACCAATTCCTCCAAATAAGCTACTTGTTCATCGGAAGTACGTTTACAGCCTTTATCACCTTCGAATATCGTATAGTCATAGATCCCATTCTTGTAATACTCACTCGAAGCACAATCAATGCTTATCGTAACATCTTCTCCAGGCTTATAACCTGCAACTTCAACGGCTTTAATGATACTTTCTATCGCATCTTCCGTTCCATTCAGATTAGGAGCAAAGCCTCCTTCATCACCAACCGCCGTACTAAGATTGCGATCTTTAAGAACCTTCTTCAATGCATGAAAAACTTCTGCTCCCATACGCAATCCTTCATGAAAAGAAGAAGCACCTATTGGACGAATCATAAATTCCTGAAAAGCAATCGGTGCATCGCTATGGGCACCTCCATTGATAATATTCATCATCGGTACCGGTAAAACATAAGCATTGGTTCCTCCTATATAACGATATAAAGGAAGTTTAAGATAGTTGGCAGCTGCATGAGCCACAGCTAAAGAAACTCCCAGAATAGCATTTGCTCCTAAATTGGATTTCGTCTTTGTTCCGTCAAGTGCAATCATCGCAGCATCGATCTTCCTTTGTTCTAATACTGACATTCCTTCTATAGCCGGAGCAATTATCTCATTGATGTTCTTTACTGCTTTCAACACACCTTTTCCACTATAACGTTTTTTATCACCGTCACGTAACTCTAGAGCTTCGTTTTCACCTGTCGAAGCACCTGAAGGAACGGAAGCACGTCCACTTACACCACTCTTTAAAGTCACTTCTACTTCTACTGTTGGATTACCCCGTGAATCGAGGATTTCTCTCCCATGAATCTTTTCTATAATCATAAATTTACTTTTAAATTAATAAAACGATCTTTTAATTTAGGTTATCCATTCCAATATATTCTTTCGTCTATATCAGAGACACAAATATAATAAAAAAAAAGATTACTTAACTATTAATTACTAACAAAATGATAGAAAAAAGAGTTAATAAAGTATTATGTTCAAAGATTTTATTTAATTTTGTTGCTTACATACAAGCAATAATAAACAAATGAAAGAAATATACTTAGCCGGAGGTTGCTTCTGGGGAACAGAACATTTTCTGAAACAAATAGACGGGGTCAAAAACACACAAGTAGGATATGCCAATGGGAACAAGGAGAACCCAACCTACAAACAAGTTTGTAGCGGAACCACCCATGCCGCAGAAACCGTAAAGGTAGAGTTTGACCCAGAAAAAATTGATCTGGCTTTTCTCATTGATCTTTACTTCAAAATAATTGACCCGACAAGTGTCAACCAGCAAGGAGAAGATATTGGCGAACAATATCGTACAGGCATTTATTATACCGATCCTATGGATAAACCGATAATAGAAAAAACCGTTCAATATTTAGCAAAGGGGTACACAGTACCTCTGGCCGTAGAAATTAAACCATTGTTAAATTTCTACGAAGCAGAAGACTATCATCAGGATTATCTGGACAAAAACCCTAATGGTTATTGTCACATACACCCTGAACTCTTTGAAATAGCAAGAAAAGCAAAAATAAAATAAAAACAACGAGCACCTATCATTTAGAATCTCATTTGTTATCTTATTTGATTTTACTTATTGTGATTTAGTTTATTCAACAAGATCGGAATGTTTTTGTCCTTGATCAGGTACTCTATCTGAGACTTGTTTGGAATCTGAAGTTTGTAAAATAAGCCGCAACTGTTTTACTTCTTCTGTTATATTATTATCCGACACCTTTTCTAATAAATGTTCAACTAAACTATACGGTAGCATAAAATACTCTGGTTCTATTTCTTTTCTTTTCATTTTAGTTAATTTTTTGTTGATAATTAATTACTTAATAAAGCATTTCCAAAATATTCGAATCTATTTTCAAATCTCTCACCTATTCTATATATTAAAATTATTTATGCTATTAACGTATAAATAGGGTCGTTACACGAATTTCTTCGAAAAGCTTCGCGAAGATATGTCTATGCTTTTGAAAATAAAAGGACATTTTGGGCGAAAAAATTCAATTGGAAGCTAAATAGCTGTATCTCATGCAAATAAAATTTACATGAAATACAAAATAAATAATTTATCAAAATAAATGACGAAAACCAGTTCATTTAAGGTCTTGTCCGCAGCCTATCAATTCCACAGAATAACCGCATTATAAAATACTGTAAACCAATATATAAACTATAACCAGCCGAGGACTGACGCATGCCTATCGGTTCCGCCTCGGCTGGTTATGTTTTTTCCTCGGCCGGGCATGTTTTTCTGCAAGCATATAGCAAGATGTTGGAAGCTGTTAAAATTCTTTGGAGATGATTCAGAAAAGTCACTATATCTTTCCATTATAAATTTATAAAAAGAGAGTAGAAGTTTCTTTTATACTCAAACAGGAATCTACTATAGATTAAAAATCATCATTTTAGGGTATTGCAAACTCATCAGAAGACCACTACTTTTGTACACAAACAAATTATCATTCATATGAAAAAAATCGGAATAATTTATGGTTCCTCTACAGGAACATGTCAGGGTATAGCAGAAACAATAGCGAAGAAATTGGGAATTTCTTCTGAAGAAATCATTGATGTCAACAAA
Source organism: uncultured Bacteroides sp. (assembly GCA_964555225.1). GTDB lineage: Bacteria > Bacteroidota > Bacteroidia > Bacteroidales > Bacteroidaceae > Phocaeicola_A. The sequence continues at coordinate 3,596 of CAZKSK010000126.1, read as the reverse complement.
CTCACAATTCACCAAACGGATTCTTTTGAAATATTATTTTTGGGAACTTCTACATGGGGCGATGGAGAACTACAAGACGATTGGTACGATGGTATAAAAATACTCAAAGAAACAAACTTAAAAGGTAAAATAATAGCACTTTTCGGTTGTGGTGATTCATATGGATACCCGGATACATTTTGTGATGCCATTGCCGAACTACATGACGAATTGGAATCTTCCGGTTGTATCTTTATAGGACAAACTCTTGCCGATGGTTATTCATATTCATCATCCAAAGCTGTAATTAACGGGTATTTTACAGGTTTAGCTATTGATGAAATAAACGAAAGTGAAAAAACCGATTCACGAATAGAGGCATGGTTAAACCAAATAAAGAAACTCATAGAGTAAAATTTATCAAATTTTTAAAATAATGAACATAGCTGGAATCAATCCTATAGAGTTGAAAGTATTTTTGAATCACATATATGAATTCAAGAAAGGGGTTCGTCAAATGGTTCTTTATACGACAAACAGACAATACGAAAGTTTTGCTGTTAAAAGATTAGCAGGACAAGGTATTTCTTACTTCATTCAATCTGTTGGAGATGATAAAATAAATTTATTCTTCGGCCACGAAGAATGCATCAATGCCATACGATATCTCATTACATGTCCACTCAATGAATTATCACCTGAAAAAGATTTTATTCTCGGGGCTATGCTAGGTTATAATATCTGTGATCAATGTGATCGATATTGCAGACAAATAAATAGATTTAGATCAAGGAACGACGAAAAAAAAGAATTTTCATAGTCACTTTTTATGGTTAGTTAATGTATAATTTTAAAAAAGGAACAGTTTATTAATTGTTTTTTATCATGAATTTCCTCTGGCTTTTGACTTGCACATATTTGTCTCAGCATAGAGGAAATTTTTTAAAGAATAAAAAGCAACTCGGAAATAAAAAAGGAAAGCATTGTTTCATTTATAACTGTTTTGTTTGTAATTAATAAAATTATATATATCTTTGCAGTCGTTTTGGTTTTCAAATCATGTTTCGGTGATGAGAAATTAAAAGGGAATGTCGTGTAATTCGGCAACAGTTCCCGCTGCTGTAAGTTCTTGTCTCAATAAAGAGACAATATGCCTAAACATCAGTAAGTCACTAATATAAATTATTGGGAAGACTTTTAGGTTAGAACAAGTCAGAAGACCTGCCATTGCGAATATCAGTTTTCACAGTCTACGGGTGTATGGACTAAGGACGACAATGACAAAATTATCATTATCACTAATTTCTGCATCGGTTACTGTGAAATTTGGTTACAGTTGTAATTATATGTTTAACTTAATCAAATAAAAAATGAAAAGCGATAGAATCTTAAAATTGGGTATTCTAACCCTCGTGATTACTTTAACAGTTACAAGCAGAATAAATTCACATTCGTATAATTTTTCGCCTATAACCGCCTTGGCTCTCTTTGGAGCAGCTTATTATTCTAATCGGAAATATGCTTATGTTGTTCCGATTGCAACCGTTTGGATAAGTGACCTTATCATCAATAATATAGTAATTCCAAGTAGTTCAAATCATGTTATCTGGTTTGATAATGGGACATGGATTACTTACGCTGCAATAATATTAATTACTTATCTGGGAACAATTTTTCTAAGAAGAGTTACACTCCTTAGATTATTTTTCATTTCAATCCTGTCATCATTACTTTTCTTTCTGTTTTTAAGCTTAGAAACATGGTTATACTCAAATAATATAGGCATCATTTCTCATAATCTTGGAGGTCAAATTTACTTAAAAGATATTCTTTTAAAAGATTATTTCTGTATTTTCCTCATTTTCGGACTCTATGAGATGTTCATTAAACAAATATTCCATTACATAAAAGTTTCTAGGATAACTGATAAAAAAGAGCATTAATATTTAGCTAATATCTTTTACTTCACTTATATCTACCAATTTATTAACAATCGCATATATAGTGAGTCCCGCGGGTGAATGAATGTCTAATTTACGAGCAATATTTCGTCGATGCGTTGTAACCGTATTTATAGAAATATAAAGTTGATCGGCAATCTCTTTATTAGTAAGCCCTTTAACTACAGATACAATAATTTCTTTTTCTCTTTCACTCAACACATCCGTCGAACTGCTTTCTTTTTCTTCCTCTTCTGTCAAATTTTCCTGATCCAATTTTTGCTCTTCAAGTGCATGTATTAAAGGTAAAAACAAAAACTCTTCCATACTGTAATGCGTAGAAAGGTCTTCTTCACAAAGGAAAATATCATAAAGCGCTGCATTCAATAAATTATTATTACTGGAAACATTACAATATTTTATAATAATATTTTTCAGTTCATGTAATCTCTTTTCAACCGGTTCCTGATGTAGCAAAGCCATTTCAACAGGGATTTGCTTATCAACTTGTCCCTGAAGTAATCTGTCCACATAAGAAAAAACTTTTGTACCTTCATCATTCATATGCCTTTGTACTTCAGATACGTATTCATCGAAAAATTTAATGATTAAATAAGAAATATCATTACGTGCAGAGCAATCCAACGCATCCAAAAGCTTTCTACGAATATTTGGCAGTAAAAAACCTAAAAAATAAGAATGTGTTTGATTTAAATACTCCGTAAGGGATTTTACAGAAACTTTATCAATCCAAGCAGCTGAAACCTTTTCTCCATATTTGGTAAAATTCACTATAGCCAGAAAAGTAGGGCAATCTACTTGCTGAGCATCACACACCTCTCTCACTGTTTTTTCACCAAATCCTAAAGACAAACCAAATCTACTTATTACTTGCAATAAACGAAAATCATCACTAATCAAATCACTCATTTTATCCGTTTCCAAATACCTGTCTGCCATACGATTTCTTTAATAAATTTTGTGCAAATAAACAAATTTATTTTGTCATATACAATCCTCAGATGTGAGTATTTTTCAAATCTTTTTTTGCCTATTTTAAAGTATTGTCTAAGAAAAACCATAAAATTAATTTTGCAACATTAAAAAATATAAACAAAATTAATGAAAAAAGAAAAGATTCTACTCGGAATTGCTGTTTTAGGATTATCATTACAAATAGATGCCCGGTCACTATCGGAAGACAGTTTACCTAAACAAAATCGTCTCCAACTCGGTGGTTATGGAGAAGCGGTAATGACAAGAAATTTTTACAGCGATGAATGGCAACGCTACACACACGCGTCTCAATATAAAAATTCATCGGGACACGGTCGGTTTGATATTCCCCATGTTGTTTTTTATGTAGCTTATGATTTTGGAAAAGGCTGGACAATGGGTTCGGAAATTGAATTTGAACATGGCGGTACAGAAAATGCGGTTGAAATGGAAGCTGAAGAAACCGGGGAATATGAAAATGAAATTGAACGCGGAGGTGAAGTCGCTATTGAACAATTTTGGATTCAAAAAAGTTTCAGCAAAGCGCTCAATCTAAAAATGGGACATATTGTTGTTCCTGTAGGATTGACAAATACTTACCACATGCCTACAGAATTTTTTACAGTATGCAGAACTCGAACCGGCAGATAATTTCGGAGAAGAAATGAGATTATGTGGTCA
>CAZKSK010000125.1:0-6769 GCA_964555225.1 uncultured Bacteroides sp. | reverse complement strand
TTATTAAATCAGATTCAATATCCTGCTCGTGGCATTATTTCCGATAGAAAGGGAAGATTATTAGTCTATAATCAAAGAGCATATGATGTGATGGTTGTTATATCTGAAATTCAAAATTTAGATACGCTTGATTTATGTTCTACATTGAATATTACGAAAGACTTTTTTATTAAAAGGATGAATGAAATTAAAGACAGAAGAGTAAATCCGGGCTATTCCAGATATACCCATCAAATGTTTTTACCTCAATTGTCATCTGCCGAATTTGCGGTCTTTCAAGAAAAATTGTTTCATTTTCCAGGTTTTTATATACAACGAAGAAGTATACGCCAATATACATATCCTTTTGCTGCTAATGTATTAGGAGACGTAGCCGAAGTTTCAAGGAAAGATATAGATGAGGATAATTATTATATAAGTGGGGATTATATAGGAAAAACAGGCGTTGAACGTTTTTATGAAAAACAATTGAGAGGGGAAAAAGGTACGGAGATTCTTTTGCGAGATGCTCATGGAAGAATTAAAGGGAAATATATGAATGGTAAATTTGATAAACATGCTGAGGCAGGTAAGAATTTAATCCTTTCTATTGATATTGATTTGCAAGCTCTAGGAGAGAGATTGTTGGAGGGTAAGATAGGAAGTATAGTAGCGATAGAACCTAAAACGGGTGAAATCCTTTGTATGGTTTCATCTCCGACGTATGATCCGAGATTGTTAGTAGGTCGTTTACGTGGAAAAAATCACAGAACATTATCTATGAATCCCTGGAAACCATTATTGAATCGCTCTATTATGGGGCAATATCCTCCAGGATCTACCTTTAAAGCTGCCCAAGCATTGGTCTTATTGCAAGAAGGAATTATTACACCTGAAACGTCTTACCCTTGTCATCATGGTTTTATATGCGGTAATATACGAGTAGGGTGTCATAGTCATCCTTCTCCTCTATCTCTTATCCCTGCTATAGCAACTTCATGTAATAGCTATTTTTGTTGGGGATTTTATCACATGATGTCTTCACGGGATAAATATGGCTCTGTTCAAAATGCTATGACAAGATGGAAAGATCAAATGGTTGCAATGGGATTTGGTTATAAATTAGGCGTTGATTTGCCTGGAGAAAAAAGAGGAATGATTCCCAATGCAAAATTCTATGACAAGGCATATAGAGGACGTTGGAACGGATTAACTGTTATTAGTGATGCAATTGGACAAGGAGAGGTGACTCTTACACCTTTGCAGATTGCAAATTTGTGTGCTACGATAGCTAACCGCGGAACGTTCATAACGCCTCATGTTGTCAATCGAATTGAGGGAGAACAATTAGATAGTATTTATCGTTATCCTCGCAAAACATTAGTTGCTCCCCAATATTATGAGGATGTTATAAAAGGTATGCGTCAAGCAGTTCTGGGAGGTACTTGTCGTGCTGCCAATATACCGGGAATTGAAGTATGTGGAAAGACTGGTACTGCACAGAATAAGGGGCATGACCATTCTGCTTTTATGGGCTTTGCTCCAAGAAATAATCCCAAAATTGCTGTAGTTGTGTATGTAGAGAATGGTGGATTTGGAGCAGTTTATGGTGTACCGATAGGTGCATTGATTATGGAAAAATATTTAAAAGGTAATCTTTCGCCTGAAAGTGAAAAGAAAGCAGACGAGTTTCAACATAAACGCATATCTTATGGTGATCAAACGAGATAGTATATGGAAATCTGTGGACTGGTTGACTATTGCTATTTATTTAGCTTTAATCATCTTTGGTTGGTTCAGCGTTTGTGGGGCGAGTTATGATTATGGACAAACTGATTTTTTTAGTTTTGCAAGTCGCTCCGGTAAACAAATGACATGGATTTTTTGTTCATTTGGGTTAGGTTTTATTTTATTGATGCTTGAAGAAAAATTCTATGATTTTTTGTCATATTTCATATATGTGGCAATGATCGTTTTATTGATTGTAACCATCTTTGTAGCTCCTGATACCAAGGGCTCTCGTTCGTGGTTGGTATTTGGGCCTATAAGTTTACAGCCCGCAGAATTTGCTAAATTTGCAACTGCTTTAGCTATTGCAAAATTTATGAACGTATATGAATTTGATATTCATAAGTGGAAACATTTAGTAGCCGTTTTCGGAATATTCCTATTGCCTATGGTGCTTATCATTCTTCAACATGAAACAGGGTCTGCTTTAGTGTATATGGCCTTTTTTCTTATGCTGTATAGGGAAGGAATGCCAGGATCTATTTTGTTTGCGGGAGTAAGTGCAGTTATCTATTTTATTGTCGGTATGCGTTACGAGTCTGTTCTGATGAATGATGGTATGACTTCAGTAGGAGAATTTGCCGTCCTTTATATGGCTTTAATCTTTTCTGCAGGAATGGTGTATGTTTATTGTAAAAAGATGGAACATGTGATTAATATTTTATTGGTTGGCATGGGCGTTTCTTTATGTTCTTATTTATTTTCTCGGTATGTTATTCCTTTTAATGTAAATTGGGTTATGATCACGATATGTGTTTCGCTGGTTATATATTTGGTTTATCTTGCTATTGTAGAAAGAAATAAGGCTTATGCTTTTATTGCAATATTTACAGTTGGTTCCATGGTGTTTTTTTATTCTACTGATTATGTCTTTAATAATGTAATGGAACCTCATCAGCAAGTGCGCATTAAAGTTGTTTTAGGTATGGAAGATGATTTGACAGGTGCCGGATACAATGTAAATCAATCTAAAATTGCGATAGGTTCAGGTGGATTATATGGTAAAGGTTTTTTGAACGGTACTCAGACCAAATTAAAATATGTACCGGAACAAGATACTGATTTTATTTTTTGTACTGTTGGTGAAGAAGAAGGATTCTTAGGTTCGATTACGGTTTTAATGCTTTTTACAATATTAATTCTTCGTTTGATATATCTTGCGGAGAGGCAAGATTCTCGTTTTGGCAGAGTCTATGGTTATTCGGTTTTAAGTATTTTTTTATTTCATTTATTTATTAATATTGGAATGGTTCTTGGCCTTACTCCTGTTATAGGAATACCTCTTCCATTTTTTAGTTATGGAGGCTCTTCTTTGTGGGGTTTTACCTTACTATTATTCATTTTTTTGAGGATAGATGCTTCTCGTCGTATTCAATCCTAATGCCAATATCATTAATTCCATAAATGAAATTATCTTTCATGATATGTTTAATTTTAAATGTTGTTTTTACTCCTTTTCTAAATAACATTGTCTTATAAGGAAATGATAATTCATAAAGATCCCCAACACCTTTCCCTTTATAGTTTCCTTTGGAGTCCGTTAAATTATAGTGTAATGTATCAGATATGAGATGATTAGGATCTTCGACGTTTTGAGAAATCACTAGCCAAATATCTCTATAGGGATAACTTGATTTATTCCTAAGTTCAATATTTACTTTGCATAAAGAAGTTTTTTTTAAGGTATCAGGATAAAAAATAATTTCAGCATTTTTTTTCCAACCTTTAGATGTGAATGTTTTATATGAATGGAAAGTAATGCTTCTTTGACATCCTGCTATAAGCAGAATGAAAAAGAAGTATTTTATACTATTTCGGATTTTTTTCATTATTATTTTGCTGTTGAGGCTTTTCTATCCTTGTAGCCTTAGGCTTGTTTTTATGAGAATGATATTCTTCTTTTTGTATAGGCTCATTTACTTGCTGTCTGGTATATCCAGGTCGGATTTGTATTCCTTGAGTTTGATTTTTAGATTTATTTTTCTTTTTCTTCTTTTTACTTCTGTCAAATCGGGTAACGCTTTCTTGTTCCAAAAGATCAATGGGTCTTTGAGTTTCTTTATTTTTTTCTTTTTCGAGTAGACTATCTGGCTTCTTTCCGTTTCTATTCATACCTATAATTTCGAAGGCTCTTTTTCCTGTTATATTTACAATATTTGCTGCAATATTCTTGTCCGAAGAATACGTAATGATTCCTTTAAGAATATCAGCTTTAAAAAAATAGTAGGAAGCATCTTTTGTTTCTAAGACGATTTCTTTTGAAGGTAATCTTTTTTGTGCTTCAACATAATCATCTATCTCATAATTAAGACAACATTTTAATTTTGCACATTGTCCGGCCAACTTTTGTGGGTTTAATGAAATATCCTGTATACGAGCCGCATTTGTAGATACAGAGATGAAACTTGTCATCCATGTAGTACAGCAGAGTTCTCTTCCACAAGGGCCTATACCACCAATTCTTCCAGCTTCTTGACGGGCACCGATTTGCTTCATTTCTATACGTACATGAAATACTTCAGCCAAAACCTTTATTAGTTGACGAAAATCCACACGCTCGTCTGCTATATAATAGAATATAGCTTTATTTCCGTCTCCTTGATATTCAACATCTCCTATTTTCATGTTTAAATGCAAGTCATTGGCAATTTGTCTGGACCGTATCATTGTATCATGTTCTTTAGCCTTTGCATTCTCATATTTATCCATATCAACAGGTTTTGCTTTACGATAAATACGTTTGATTTCGATATCAGGTTTTAAATTAGCCTTCTTCATTTGCAATTTTACCAGGCGGCCAGTTAGAGTAACAGTACCGATATCATGACCTGGATTCGCTTCAACAGCAACAATGTCACCTTTTATTAGGTCCAGCCCGTTGCTGTTTTTAAAATATTCTTTACGGGTGTTTTTGAATTGAACTTCAACCATTTCTGTCTCATCTGAGTTTCCGGGTATATCAGATAACCAATCGTATGTATTGAGTTGGTGATCCTGTTTGCCGCATGCTTTACAACGAAGTCCGTGACATCCATTGTTTTGTTTAAATTCTGTCATTATAATGGTTTTTATTTTTTATTTATTAATAGCACAATCATTTTTAAAGAAAAATCAAAAAATACCATTTTAGGATTTACATTTTGTTCTATATGATTTTGTGCTTCACTTAATTCGTTCATTATTTCTATAATATTCTTTTCGTTTATGAAAGGGGCAAAATGAGAGGAAAAAGTTTTTTCGGGAGTCGTTAAATAATTTAGTGGTGGTTGATGAAAATTTAATATGAAATTTTCTCTTATCATACGCTGACAGTAATTTAAAAACGCTTTTTGTCGTTCTCTTCCCCAACTAGAAACTTCTTCAACCCATTGTTTCATTTCACGTATTTTGCGTTGGTAACATAAACGCATTAGACTCATGAAATAATTAAGATATATTTGACTTTGTTTATTTATACTGATAGATTCTAATGCTTTAATGAAATTACCATTTGATATGTGAGTTATATCATACGCGTCCCCATCTTGTAGACCAAAAGGAGGTAAAGTCAGAGCATTATAAATATTTTTGTCTTTGATTTTAGGAATATTGATTCGTTGTGTACGACTTTGAATGGTTTGTAATAGCATATCCGGATTTTCCGTAATTAAAAGGAATATTGTTTTCTGAGGAGGCTCTTCCAAAAGTTTTAGTATTTTATTTGCACATTCTACATTCATTTTTTCAGCCTGCCAGATAATCATAACTTTATATCCACCTTGGCTTGATTTAAAACTAAGTTTTCGGAGAATTTCATCACTTTCTTTAGAATAAATAAGTGCTTGTTGGTTTTCTGCTCCTATTTCATTTAACCATCCATTAAAAGAAAAGTAGGAATTTTTTAGTATTAAATTTCTCCATTCCGAGATGTAATCATCACAAACCACCGTATCTTTTCCTCTTCTTTTGATAACAGGAAAAACAAAATGAAGATCGGGATGGATTAATTTGTTAAACATTTTGCAAGAAGGACAAACTCCACAAGCATCATTTTTTCCTGGAGAATTACAACAAATATAGCGAGCATAAGCAATTGCTAATGGTAACTTTCCACTACCTTCCGGTCCGGCAAAAAGCTGTGCATGAGGTATTCGACCAGATTTACATTCTTCTATTAAATGTATCTTAATGTCTTCTTGCCCTATAACGTCCTTGAAATACATAAGCTTTAATAAATTCTGGTTGCTACTTGTCTAATACTGTCTACTGCAGAAACTGTATAAAAATGAATGCTTGGCACTCCATATTCTATTAGTTCCTTACATTGGGCGGTACACCATTCTATTCCCAATTGTTTCGCTTGCTCGTCAGTTTTACATTTTACAACTTCTTTTGCAAGAGCTTGTGGCAGGTCTACTTTAAATGTTTTTGGTATTATATTAATTTGTGATAGTTTTGCAAAAGGTTTGATTCCTGGAATGATCGGAACATTAATACCTGCTTTACGAACTTTTTTTACAAAGTCAAAAAACTTTTGATTGTCATAAAATAGTTGAGTAACAGCATATTCAGCTCCTGCTTCTATCTTTTTTTTTAGCCAAAACAAATCCGAGTCCATATTGGGCGCCTCTTCATGTTTTTCAGGGTAACAAGCAACTCCGTATGAAAAAGGAGTTCCCGTGACTTTGATTGGAGAACCGTCTACAAATATGCCTTTGTTGAAATCATTAATTTGTGCTTCCAATTCAATGGCATGATTATATCCGTTTGGATCAGAAGTGAACATAGACTCATTTTTTGCTTTGTCACCACGCAAGATCAAAAGATCAGTTATTCCTAAAAACTGTAGATCTAAAAGTACATATTCTGTATCTTCTCTGCTGAAGCCACTACACAAAATATGTGGAACGGTTGGAATGTTATATTTATTTTGTATAGCTGCTGCTACGGCAACCGTACCAGGACGCCGGCGAACCTTTTTCTTTGCGTAAAGTCCATTATTCAATTCTTCGTATATATATTC
>CAZKSK010000124.1:0-6782 GCA_964555225.1 uncultured Bacteroides sp. | reverse complement strand
CATATTTATCAACATGATTATTTATTAATCGGGCAATCATATATGTAACAGTATTCATTCTGTTAAAATCATCAACTTGAACAGCAATTCCTCCTACTTGCCCTTTATCCCAATCATTTAAATGATGAACTAAATTTATATCTGTTATCAGAAAAGCCTTATCATATGTTAAGTTAGTACTATAAATTCCCACTATTTTTAATCGTCTTGCTCTTACGTCTGTATTAATAAAATAGCAAGTAATCTTATCTCCTAACTTCAAATTGAGTTTTTGGGATATCAACTTAGAAACAAGGACCTTATTTGATGAGATAGAATCATTGAATTGGGGAATTTCTCCTTCAAGCAAATGTCTTTGTAAAAAACTTGTATCATATTCCTGACCAATACCTTCCAATACGATTCCTTGAAAATTATCACGCGTCTTTAGCATACCGGGTTTTGTAGAATATCTTTCTACATGTTTAACGTGAGGAATTTTATACAAAATATCCATTAATTTTTTATCAGCATAAATTGGATAAGTTTCGTATGAATCTGTTGCACTGAAATTTGTGATCTGTATATGTGAGCTAAAACCTATAATTTTAGTTCTGACTTCTTCTTTGAAACCCAAAACTACAAAAACTGCAAGAATCATTACTGCTAGTCCTATAGAAATACCTGCTACAGCTATTCGTACAGCTGGTCTAGATACTTGTTTTTCGATTGTATTGCTACAATACAATCGTCTAGCGATAAAAAATTCGTAACTCATTTTAATCCATCCTTCCAGGATATGCTTCCAATGCTTTTCTTAAAACAAATAATGCACGAACTAAATCTTCTTTTTTTAATACATATGCAATACGTACTTCATTTTTCCCTCCACCAGGAGTTGTATAGAAACCCGTAGCTGGTGCCATCATCACAGTTTCACCTTCATAATTAAAATCAGACAAGCACCAAGCACAAAACTTTTCACAATCATCAACCGGTAACTTAGCAACAGTATAGAAAGCACCCATTGGAATAGGCGAATAAACCCCCGGTATTCGGTTTAGTCCATCAATCAGGCATTTTCTACGCTCTACATATTCATCATATGTCTCTCGAGAATATTCTTCTGGTTCATCTAATGAAGCTTCAGCCGCTATTTGTCCAATCAAGGGAGGACTAAGTCTTGCCTGACAAAATTTCATTACAGCCTTGCGAATTTCTTCGTTTTTAGTTATCAAGGCACCAATTCTTATTCCACATTCAGAATATCGCTTGGATACAGAATCAACTAAAACCACATTATTTTCTATACCCTCCAAATGACAAGCTGAAATATAAGGAGAACCTGTATAAATAAATTCACGATACACTTCATCTGAAAATAAAAACAAATCATATTTTTTAACAATATCTCGGATTTGATTCATCTCACGACGAGTATACAAATAACCTGTCGGATTATTTGGATTACATATTAATATACCTTTAGTCCTTTCATTAATCAATTCTTCGAATTTTTCTACCTTAGGCAAAGAAAAACCTTCATCAATAGTCGTCGTTACTGTTCGGATTACAGCACCAGCAGAAATAGCAAATGCCATATAATTAGCATATGCAGGTTCTGGAACAATAATCTCATCACCAGGATTTAAACAAGAAAGAAACGCAAAAAGCACAGCTTCAGAACCTCCCGTAGTTACAATAATATCATCTGGATTTAAATTTATATCAAATTTCTTATAGTATCCGACCAACTTCTTACGATAACTAAGAAAACCTTGACTGGGACTATATTCCAATACCCTACGATCAATACTACGAATAGCATCAAGCGCAGCCTTTGGTGAAGGAAGATCTGGCTGACCGATATTCAAATGATATACTTTTATCCCCTTTTCTTTTGCAGCAAAAGCTAATGGAGCTAACTTCCTAATAGGCGAAGCAGGCATTTCAATCCCGCGTTTGGATATATTTGGCATATTATAAACTAATATTATTCACACATTTTCAATGTGCAAAGATAAAATTTAACCCCGATAAGAACAAACAAAAAAGAAAGAATTAGCTACAAAAATAAATATTATGTTTATAATACAATACAAGTTAGAATATTTTTGTATTTTTGTTACGAAATATTATTAATAAAGATCCAAGAAATATGAGTTTTGTTGAACTAGCAAGAATAAAAAATAAGAAGAACCATAAAATAGGATTCGGATCAGCTACTGATACTAAATATGAACTCATTAATGGCACTAAAACTTTAGTGAAAAGACCCCAAAAAGGATTTGAAGGCCTAGAATCATATCAAGAAGCATTTAAAGAAGAATATGAAAAAGGATTTGCACTGAACCATAAAAATATTTTAGCCTACAGAGATTTCTTTGAAGATAGCCAAGGAAAAGGTATAATTATGGAATCCGAAGAATTAAAAAGTTTAGAATATATTCTACGGGAAAAGCCAGCATATATTGCTAATAAAAAAGAAATTGACCGTATTATTCAAGAAATTATTAAAGGAATAGCATATCTACACGAGAAGAAAATACCTCATTTGAATCTCAATCTTGAGAATATTCTATTAACAAAAGAGTTTACAGTTAAAATAATAAATCCAGTCAGTTTCTATCTTAATTGTAAACCATCTATATTAACGTTAGATGGTGAATTTTCTGCTCCTGAGCTTTTTTTTGAAAACGGACACCCTGATTTTAGAAGCGATATCTATTCAATAGGCAAAATCATTAATGTACTTTTCGTTTATTCTTCTTTACCTATTAAATATAAAACCATTGTTAAGAAAGCCACAAAAGAAGAACCAACAAAACGATTCCAAAATATAACTCAATTGCAAAAGGCTATTAAAGTTGGCTCTCTTAAACAAAAAATAATATTTTTTTCTATTTTCTTAAGTATCACTATAATTATAGTAGGATTTGCTAGCATGACAATTCTAGATTTTACGGATAAAAGCACACATTATGTAGTCCCAGCAAAAAATTCACAACATACATTGGAAATCATTAAAAAGAATCCGATAGAATATAATATACCCAATGATTCTATTACAAATATGATGACAAATGAAGAAATAGAACAACAAGATATTTATGATAAAAAAGCTGCAAATATTTTCAAAAAACAATTTGCAAAAAAGGCATATCCTATCATTTCAAACATATATTCCATTACGAATATGAATGGAGAAGAAAAAGCATTTCGTTCTATGAGTTCAAAAAGTTTTGATGAACTGTCAAAAATACAAAACGAATTAATCAAACAATATAATATAGATCCTAACGAAGCTGCAAAATTAGCTCAAGAAGTCATAAATAGTTTGACTCAACAAAAAATGAATGAACTGCAAGAAAGTAAATCGATTAATAATCAACAAAATAATTAATTAAATTATGATGCATAATTGGTTCGAATGTAAAATTCGATATGAAAAAACAATGGAGAATGGATTAGTAAAAAAAGTAACAGAACCTTATTTGGTTGATGCATTAAGCTTTACAGAAGCTGAAAAAAGAATAATAGAAGAAATGACACCATTTATCTCTGGTGAATTTACGGTTTCCGATATAAAAAGGGCTAATTATTCTGAGCTTTTTACAAGTTCTGAAGATGCTGCTGACCGCTGGTTTAAATGTAAATTATTCTTTATTACTCTGGATGAAAAAAATGGGACTGAGAAAAAAACATCAACCCAAATTCTTGTTCAAGCAGCAGATTTACGAGATTCAGTTAAAAAATTAGACGAAGGAATGAAAGGGACTTTGGCTGATTATGTAATATCATCTATTGCAGAAACTGCAATTATTGACGTTTATCCATATAAAGTGGAACCAGATATAAGACCTGAATTTTCAACGGAACAACAATAATAATTATTACTAATAATGGATAATATTCAGCAAAAATTAATCAATGTAAAAAACGAAATACCTCAAAATATCCGTTTAGTTGCTGTTTCAAAGTATCACCCCGCTGAAGCAATACTTGAAGCATATAATGCAGGACAACGTATATTTGGGGAAAATAAAGCTCAAGAAATGAAAGCAAAACACGAAGTTTTGCCCAAAGATATACAATGGCATTTTATTGGTCATCTTCAATCCAACAAAATAAAATATATTATATCTTATGTCTCAATGATTGAAGCGGTCGATACATATAAGCTTTTATCAGAAATTAATCAACATGCAGAAAAGGTGGACAGAATAGTTCCTTGCCTTTTAGAAATTCATCTAGCAAAAGAAGAAACAAAATTCGGTTTTGATTTTCAAGAATGTCGAAATTTCTTGGAAGAGGAGCACTGGAGAGAATTAAAAAACATTACAATTGCTGGAATAATGGGTATGGCGTCCAATATTGATGACGAGAACCAAATTCTAAGAGAATTCATATCACTAAAAAAATTCTTTGATGAACTTAAAAAGAATTTTTTTAGTGATAATCCTGATTTCAAAGAAATCTCTATGGGGATGAGTAATGATTATAAACTTGCAATTCAAGCAGGAAGCACATTAGTTAGAATTGGAACTAAAATTTTTGGAGAAAGATTATACAAATAATTTGCAACATTAAAATTTGATATATATCTTTGCACAAAACTATATTAAATGTGCAAAAATGGTTGAAGAAAGTTTGCTTGAGTTTATAGAAAACAGCATAAAAAAACATTGGGACCTAGATTCGTTAACAGACTATAAAGGACCCACATTACAATATAAAGATGTCGCACGAAAAATAGAAAAATTACATATACTTTTTGAAGAAAGTGGTGTGATAAAAGGAGATAAAATCGCTATTTGTGGCCGAAATAGTTCTAATTGGGCTGTAGCCTTTCTAGCAATGCTGACCTATGGAGCCGTAGCTGTTCCTATATTACATGAATTTAAACCGGATATGGTTCATAACATAGTTAATCATTCTGAAGCAAAAATACTATTTGTGGGTGACGTCGTTTGGGAAAGTATTAATGAAATAGAAATGCCCAAATTGGAAGGTATCATTCAAATTAATGATTATTCTCTTTTATGTTGTCGAACAGATAAATTACTTTATGCTAGAGAACATTTAAACGAAATGTTTGGACGTAAATATCCAAAGAATTTTAGAATACAACACATCGATTATTACAGGGAGAACCCTAATGAATTGGCTATCATCAATTATACATCAGGAACTACCAGTTTTTCAAAAGGTGTAATGATTCCTTATCGTGCTTTATGGTCTAACATAAAATTTGCAACA
Organism: uncultured Bacteroides sp.; assembly: GCA_964555225.1. Lineage (GTDB taxonomy): Bacteria > Bacteroidota > Bacteroidia > Bacteroidales > Bacteroidaceae > Phocaeicola_A. The sequence goes on along the minus strand of CAZKSK010000124.1, from coordinate 1,544 downwards.
GAAGTTATAGATTTAAAGGAAACAGACAAAGTCGTTTCTATGTTACCAATGGCGCATATGTATGGTTTATCTTTCGAATTTATATATGAGTTCTGCATGGGAAGTCATATTTTCTATTTGACCAGAATACCTAGTCCTAAAATCATATTTCAAGCTTTTAATGAAATAAAACCTAAGATAGTTATTGCTGTTCCTCTTATTATTGAAAAAATAATAAAAAAAAGTGTGTTACCGAAACTGCAAACTCCAAAAATGAAAATTTTATTACATGTTCCTATTATTAACGATAAAATAAAAGCGACAGTTAGAGAACAAATGATAAAAGCATTCGGTGGAAATTTTTATGAAATCATTGTTGGAGGTGCTGCATTCAATCAAGATGTAGAAAATTTCCTAAAAATGATAGAATTTCCATATACAGTAGGTTATGGTATGACAGAATGTGCACCTATTATTTGTTATGAAGATTGGAAATATTTCAAAAAAGGATCATGTGGAAAGGTCACACCTCGCATGGAAGTTAAGATTAGCAGTCCTGATCCTCATAATATTGTTGGTGAAATTCTTTGCAAAGGAATGAATGTGATGCTAGGTTATTTCAAAAATTCAGAAGCTACAAAAGAAGTTCTTGATAATGAAGGCTGGTTTCATACAGGAGATTTAGGCCTTATTGATGAAGAAGGAAATGTAACAATCAAAGGAAGAATAAAAAACATGTTATTAAGCTCCTCTGGCCAGAATATTTATCCGGAAGAAATTGAAGATAAGCTTAATAATTTACCATATATTTCTGAATCGATTGTAATACAAAATGGTAATAAACTCGTTGCACTTATTTATCCAGATTATGAGGAAGCTCAAGCGAATAATCTATCTGAAGTAGATATTAATCATATAATGGAAGAAAATCGAGTTACCTTAAATTCAATGGTTCCTGCTTATAGCCAAATAGCAGCATTCAAAATATATTCTGAAGAATTTGAAAAAACGCCCAAAAAAAGTATTAAAAGATTTCTATATACAAATATAGAAGTCATAAAATAATATATAAAAAAGGCATTCTTATTTTTAAGGTGCCTTTTTTCAAATTCATAAGGAGCTAGATCTCACTCTACTTAATGTCTCTGGGGTCATTTGCAAATATGAAGCAATATCTATCAAAGGAGCCCTCTTTAGTATTTCAGGATCAGTTTGCAATAGGCGTGCATACTTCTCATGGGCCGTTTCGAAACGTAATGAATCAGCTTTCTTTTGAGATACAATTAATGAATATTCATAAATTTTCCGATAAAAGACACCTAATTTATGATTTTGTAATGCTAATTCTTCTATTCCATCATGGTCTATTCCCCACACGATAGTTGGTTCAATAGCTTCAGCTAAAAGTTTAGATGGCTCTTGATTTATAAAACTTTCAATGCATATAATCATATTACCCTCATATGAAAAATGCTCTGTTAAATCTTTTCCTGCTTTAAAATAGAATTGACGAATCATACCCTTTTGAACGTAATACATATATTTACATATATCACCTTCCTTAA
>CAZKSK010000123.1:0-6832 GCA_964555225.1 uncultured Bacteroides sp. | reverse complement strand
TAATAAAAATTAAAATCAAACTAAATGACACAACCAACATATATACTGTTACATATATGATTGCCCGATTAATAAATAATCATGTTGATAAATATGGAGATACATATTTTGCGCAGTCCGTGGAACAGCGTTACCCTGAACTTTTTTCGTGGTTGAATTTGTTGGATGTGAATGTTTGGATGATTTTAATTTTAATGATTGGCGTTGCGGGTTTTACTATGATCTCCGGCTTACTTATAATTATATTAGAACGAACTAGTATGATTGGAACTTTAAAGGCTTTAGGTTCAAAAAATAAATCCATTAGACATATTTTTCTCTATATGTCAATTTTTCTTATAGGTAAAGGTATGATTATAGGTAATATGATTGCCTTATGTATAAGTTTCGTTCAACTTCATTGGGGTATATTTAAATTAGATGCAGAAACTTACTATTTAGACAAAATTCCGATCAAAATAGATTGGATGTTATGGAGTTTATTAAATATCAGTACTTTTATTATTGCTACTTTAATTCTTGTTGGACCTTCTTTTTTAATAGCTAAAATTAAGCCATCTGAATCTATGCGTTTTGAATAATTTTACGCATAAATTCTTTTTTATTTCCAAAAATTCTATGAAATTTATAATTTAAATTTCTTATTGGTAGTACGAAAAGATATATTGGAACAGAAAAATAGAAATGGCGTTCATTTAGTGTTTTGGCTGTTTGATTAATTGTGACAAGAGTCACTATTTCTATAAGAAGAAAAAGAAAAGAAATAGCACATGTGATAATCCAGTTTGATTCGTGGATGAAAAGGATTAAATTAACTACAAAACTAAACAAAAAAATGTAACGGATACAAGATTCAAATCCCATAAAATATTTTGAAAATCCTTTATAAAAGTGACTTGTTACTGCATAACTCATCTTTTCTTCTTTCCACGTTTGAATTTCTGGTACTTCAATTTTAATAACAGATTCAGGAGATGTCTCTACTTTCGTATTTGTTGAAGATGCTGTTGTGTTAATAAATAAATCATCTTCTCCTCGTTGTAGTTGAAGATATGATGAGAAGCCTTTTGATTCATTAAATAGATCTCTACGATAACACAAATTTCTTCCAAATCCAGTATATGGACATTTTAATAATGCAGAGCCTAAATATCTCATAGAAAATAGAAGAGTATCGAATGTTATATAACGTGTAAATTCTCCTTTCTTTTTTTCATAATTACTATAACCGATAACAATATCAGTACCATCTGTGAAATTTCTACTCATTTTTTTTAACCATTGATTACTTATCGGATGGCTATCAATTTCTGTAAATACAAGCCAATCGTAATGACTAGCTCTTATTCCTAATGTTATTGCTAATTTTTTCGTACTCACATATCTTGTTGAGTCTGGAATAAAAGTTTGATGAAGGTTTTTATGAGTTTGTTGTAATTTAATTATTTCTTCATTCGTTTCTTCATCCAAGTTTTCATTAACAATAATAACTTCAAAATTGGGATAATCTTGATTTAAAATATAAGGTAGATTCCTATTTAATTTTCTAGGAACTTTTTTAACTGTAATTATTACAGAAAGAGGAGGATAATTATTTGTATCAATATCTTTCTTTTTTTTATTGTTATAATATATTCTTTTATATAAAATTAATTGATATAACAATAAAATAATAAATGATGCTCCTAAAATTGATAGTAATATAATATTTATATATGAATTAAAAATTATCATGATTGACAATTAAAAAAATCTTCTGTTATATACCCTTTTGGTAGAGGACGGCAATTATAGCATGAAGCCATAATTTCACCATATGCTCCAGCTGAACGAATAGCAAAGATATCTCCTCTTTGGGATTTATTGATATTGATTGCCTTTGCGAAAACATCTGAAGATTCACAAATAGGACCTACGACATCATATATAGCCATTTCTTTTTCAGATGAAATATTTTCTATTTTATGATATGCTTGATAGAGAGCAGGGCGGATTAAATCTGTCATACCTGCATCGACTATTGCGAATTTTTTGGACTCACCTTCCTTTATATACAAAACTTTTGTGATTAAACTTCCACATTGTGCAACTACAGAACGTCCAAGTTCGAAATGCAATGTTTGTTGAGGCATTATATTTAGGTGTTTATTATATGTCTCAAAAAACAGTCGGAAGTTAGGTATCGGTTGTTTATTAGGATGATTATAATCAACACCCAAACCACCTCCTACATTGATATGCTTAATGTTAATATGGCGATTTAATAACCTTTTTTGTAATTCATTTATACGATTACATAAAGCAATAAAATCGTTCATATCTAAAATCTGTGAGCCAATATGGAAATGTAATCCTATAAAATTAATATGAGGTAAAATTTTTATTAAGTCAATTACATTATCCATATCATTCATACTAATACCGAATTTATTCTCACTTAATCCTGTAGTAATATTTGCATGGGTATGTGCCCCAATATCTGGATTTATTCGTATAGCAATATTTGTAGTTTTACCTTTTTTTTCAGCTAATTCTTCAATTAATTTTAATTCAGGAATTGATTCGATATTAAAGCAGAAAATATTATTTTCAAGTCCAAGATTAATTTCCCAATCAGCCTTACCAACTCCCGCAAAAACAATCTTATCAGTTGGAAAACCAGCTTTTATAGCGGCATTAATTTCTCCTCCACTCACACAATCTGCACCTAGTCCAGCTTTCCTGATGATATTTAAAATCTTAGGATTGGCATTGGCTTTTACTGCGTAATGAACACAATAATTATATTTGTCACTTTCGTTTTTTATCGTATCTAAAGTCGTTCTAAGAAGTTCTGTATCATAATAATAGAACGGTGTTTGTATCTCTTTAAATTTATTAATAGGAAATGTTCCTTTCATACTTTTATATTTTCAGTATTATTTATAAAAAAGCGTGTTACTTAAAGACTGTAAGGTCTTTTTCTTGTCGGATTCACGGATTAAAAACGAAATATTGTAATTGCTTCCTCCATAGGACACCATGCGAACTGGAATATTTTTTATAGCTTCCATAACTTTTGTTTCAAATCCTATATTTTCCCAAGATAAATCACCGACAACACAAACGATGCACATATCTTGGTCTATTGTAACTGTTCCATATTTTTTTAAATCATCAAGGATTTCATGTAAATGTTTAGTATTATCAATAGTTACAGAAACTCCAACTTCTGATGTACATACCATATCAATAGCGGTTTGGTAGCTTTCAAAAATCTCAAAAACTTTACGAAGGAAACCGTATGCGAGTAACATACGACTAGATTTGATTTTTATGGCAGTAATATTGTCTTTAGCTGCCACAGCTTTGATTTTTCCTTTTTCTGTTTTATTAGAAATAATGGTACCAGGTGCCATGGGATCCATGGTATTAAGTAAACGAACGGGAATGTTTGTGAATTTTGCGGGTTGCACACATGTCGGGTGTAGAATTTTTGCTCCAAAATAAGCTAATTCTGCGGCTTCTTCAAAGTGAAGATGCCGTACTGGAGAAGTATGATCTACTATTCTTGGGTCGTTATCGTGCATTCCATCAATATCTGTCCATATTTGTATTTCAGTAGCATTCACAGCCGCTCCTAATAAGGAAGCTGTATAATCGCTGCCTCCACGTTGAAGATTGTCTATTTCTCCATATGCGTTTCTGCAAATAAACCCTTGTGTGATATAGATGTCCGCGTTAGGATGTTCTTTTAGTTGAATTTGTAGCTTCTCTTTGATGTAGCTAGGATCTGGTTCAGCGTTTTTATCAGTTCGCATAAAATCGAATGCAGAAAGAAGTATTACATTTATGCTTTGTTCTTGTAGATAATTTGTAACCATATTTGTAGATATGATTTCGCCTTGTGCCAGAATGATTTTTTCTTCGAAGAGTGTAAACAAATCTTTTGTAAACGAACGTAAATAATCAAATTCTTCCTTAATGAAGGTAAGGGTTTTTTGTTTGTACTTTTCAGTCGAATATAACTCATCAACGTGTTGTTTATATTTAACTTCTAGTCTATTAATAATATCATTCGCACCCTCTGGATTTTTCTTATACAAATAATCTGCTATCTCTACGAGTGTATTTGTAGTTCCTGACATTGCCGATAAAACTACAATTTTCTGTTCTTTGTCGGTAATTAATTTGGCAACTTCTTTTATCCTTTGTGCTGAACCGACTGAAGTTCCTCCAAATTTTAATACTTTCATTTCACTTGATCTTTATTAATTGTTATTTATTTTCTTTTGTATTATTAAGAGCTATTGTTTCCTTCGATTCTGCTATTTCTTTTTTAGAATCATAAGAATTCTTCATTTCAACAAAAATTCCATTATTACATTTATAAATCTTTTTAGGATATTGTTGTAGAATTTGTACATTATGAGTAGTCATTATAATAGTAGAGCCTTTTTGACTTATTTTTTCAAGGAGTTCAACAATCTGTATACTCGTTTCGATATCTAAATTACCTGTTGGTTCATCAGCTAGAATTAAATCAGGAGAGTTTAGAATAGCACGCGCTATAACAATTCGCTGTTGTTCGCCTCCCGATAATTCGGTTGGCATCTTTTTTACTTTATCTTCCATATTGACAAGAGAAAGTACTTCATTAATTCTTTCAGCTCTTTTAATTTTATCTTTCCATCCTGTCGCTTTTAGAACAAAATTAAGATTTTCATATACAGAGCGGTCAGTGAGTAATTGAAAATCTTGAAAAACAATTCCTAGTTTTCTACGTAATTCTTGTATTTGACGAGATTTTATATTTTTAAGATTATATCCTAGGATTTCTGCATTTCCTTCTTTTATGTCGATTTCCTTATAAAAAGTTTTTAGCAAACTAGTTTTTCCAGAACCTACTTTACCTATAAAGTAAACGAATTCACCTTTATTAAGTTGGAAATTAACATCATGCAGAATGCAGATGTTCTGTTGATATACATGTACATTTTTATAATTGATCAACATCATGTTTAGTGCTTGTGCCAATTTTTGTCATGACGTGTTATTAACTCATGTGCTAAATCTTCTATTCTCAATCCTTTAGCAGTTAGTAAAACAATCAGGTGGTATAAAAAATCGGATCCTTCATATATAAGTCTTTCATTTGTTCCGTTAGTTGCTTCTATGACAGTTTCCAAAGCTTCTTCTCCAACTTTTTGTGCCATTCTGTTTATACCATCTTTGAATAAGCTGGTCGTATATGAACCTTCAGGCATTTCATTATGCCGTTTTTCTATAAAATTTTGTAGATCAGTTAAAAAAAGGAGAGGATTTTTTTCATTTTTTTCACCCCAACAGGTATCAGTTCCCTTGTGACAAACAGGGCCGACAGGATTAACTTCTATTAATAAAGTATCATTATCACAATCAGGTTTAATTGAAACAACATTAAGGAAATTTCCACTTTGTTCACCTTTTGTCCATAAACGTTTTTTTGTCCTACTATAGAATGTAACTTTTTTTAATTCAATCGTTTTATTATAGGCTTCTTCATTCATGAAGCCTAGCATTAAAACTTTTCTTGTCGTAGAATCTTGTATGATTGCCGGCAAAAGTCCACCCATTTTATTAAAATCCAATTCCATTTTAATTAATCATGTTAGGTTTTTATAATCTTATATTTATTCCTTGGTTGCAAAGATACAATTTTAATTCCGGAATTTTAATTTCTCCGAAATGAAAAACACTTGCAGCTAATGCAGCGTCAGCTTTCCCTTCGGTGAAGGTATCTTTAAAATCTTTTTTGCAGCCAGCTCCACCGGAAGCAATGATAGGAATAGTTAATATATCTGATAAAATAGATAGGGCCTTGTTTGCATAACCTTTTTTTACACCATCGTGATCCATACTTGTAAATAAAATTTCTCCAGCACCTCTATCACAGGCTTCTTTTGCCCAATCGAATAAATTTTTATTAGTATTTATTCTTCCTCCATTTAAATAACATATCCATCCATTTTCCGTTTCTTTTGCATCAATCGCTACTACACAAACTTGAGATCCGAAATTTTTAGCTATATCATTAATAAGTTTTGGATTTCTTATTGCTGCAGAATTTATCGAAACTTTATCTGCGCCGGCTTGTAATAACCTGTCAACATCCTTTAATTCATTAATTCCTCCTCCTACTGTAAAGGGAATGTAAATGTTTGCAGCAATTTTTTTGACTAATTCGGTAAAAGTTTTTCTTTGTTCATGGCTGGCGGTTATGTCTAAATAAACTAATTCATCTGCTCCTTGTTCACTGTATATTTTGCCTAATTCAACAGGATCTCCCGCTTGTCTTAAATTTAAAAAATTTGTTCCTTTTACTGTTTGACTATTTTTTATGTCAAGACAAGGAATAATTCTTTTCGCTAACATTATTCTTCGGGTTTATCAATTTTTTCTATCAATTCATTGAGCTCCGTTAAAGAAAATTTTCCTTCATATAAAGCTTTTCCAAAAACAACAGCAGGAATTTGTTCATGATTGAGTCTTTTTATATCATTTAAGCTACTCACTCCGCCACTAGCGATTAAATATAAACTTGGAAATTTTTTTATAATTTCTTTATACATATCAATATTAGGACCTTTAAGCATTCCATCTCGACTTATATCAGTACAAAGAACTTTAATGATTCCCTTATTGACATAATTTTGAAGATAAGGGAATAGTTCTTGTGAACTTTTTTGCATCCATCCGTTAACAGCTATTTTGTTATCTTTTACATCTGCTCCTAAAATGATTTTTTCGTCAGAAAAGAGGTCTAGCCATTTTAGAAATAATTCGGGATCTGTAATGGCTGTACTTCCTATTG
>CAZKSK010000122.1:0-6932 GCA_964555225.1 uncultured Bacteroides sp. | reverse complement strand
AAAATATAATTAATATATCATCTATTAATTTGAATTTTATAAACATCTGAAAGTGAAATATAAATAGTTCATATACTAATCCTATTGTGTTGGCATATGATACACGGCCTTTTCAACAGATATATAATTCTGATGGAAGTTATGCTATGGTAAAAGAAGGAGACTATAACTTAGTCGCATTATATGATAAAAAAGATGGTATTACTAATAACTTAAAAACATTAGTAAATATTATCAATCCTTATTTTACGTATGATTTTAATAAATCTTTAAAATGGAAAACGAATGCGGCTTTGACAATGACACAAGCTAATAGTTTTGTTTTTTATGGGAAGAATTATCCGGGAAGTTATTCTAATGGAGAATATTATAGTTTTTCAGGGACTAAAGGGCATCGTGAAGCGAATACATATATAATTACAAATACATTAAATTATCAGAAGACTTTCAATAAGGCACATAATCTTAATATAATGTTGGGGCAAGAGGCTCAAAAATTGACAATAAGCGCTTTAACTGCTTCAGCTCAGGGATATCCCTATTCTGATATGAAAGAGTTAAGCAATGCTTCAACTCCAACTGCAGCTTCTTCTACTTATGAGGCAAGTACTTTGGCATCATTTTTTAGTAATTTTGAATATAATTATTCAGATAGATATTATTTATCAGGTTCTCTTCGTTATGATGGTTCATCAAGATTCGGGGCAAATAATCGATGGGCGCCATTTTGGTCTATAGGTGGAAAATATCGTATTACTCAGGAGACTTTTATGGAAAAGGTACATGATTGGTTATCTGATTTAACAATTCATGCCAGTTATGGAACTGTAGGGAATCAGGATATTGGATTCTATGCAGCTAAAGGCCTTTATAGTTATGGAAGTTCTTATAATTCAAATCCAGGGGCAGTACCGTCACAATTGGAGAATCCAGATTTGAAATGGGAAACTGTTGCGAAGTTCGATTTAGGATTTAGTGCAAACTTATGGAGTCGAATAAATGTAGATATAGATTTTTATGATCAACGAACGAAAGATATGATATTTAATGTTCCTCAAAGTTTGACTACAGGTTTTTCTTATGTAACAAAAAATGTCGGTGAAATGCAAAATGCAGGTATAGAAGCTATGATTAATGCAAGTATAATACGTACAAAAGATTTTTCATGGGATATAAATTATACATATACATATAATAAAAATAAAATATTAAAATTGGCTACAGATGAACCTATAACATCGACTTATAATATACAAGAAGTAGGGAAGGCTGTCAATACTTTCTATCTTCCAGAATGGGCTGGAGTAGATCCTGAAACAGGAGAAGGATTATGGTACACTAATGGAGCGGGAAGTGCCACAACAACAGATGTAAACCAAGCTAAACAAGTTTGTTTAGGACAAGCTGCTCCTAAGTATTATGGAGCATTAGGAATGAATTTTAAATATAAAAATTTTGATTTGTCTTTTAGTTCTAATTATTCTGGTGGTAATAAGATATTTAATAGGGGTTTACAATATGATATCCATTGTGGACATTATAAATTAGGTCCTGTTTCGGAATATGTATTTAAAAATAGTTGGAAAGAGCCTGGAGATATTACAAATGTACCCAAATTTATTTGGGGTGGAAATACAGGTTGCGCTCAGCGTACTTCGCGTTTTTTGTTAGATGCAGACTATATTCGGTTAGAAAATGTTACTTTGGGATATACTTTGCCAAGTTCAGTTTGTAGAAATATATATTTAAGCAAATTACGTGTATATATTTCAGCAGATAATTTATTTACTCTAACGAAAGGTGATTTTTTAGCTTTTGATCCTCAAGCTCGTGCAGATGGATTTGTTCATTGGGCTTATCCTAGTGCAACTACAGTTTTATTAGGAGTGAGTGTAGGATTTTAATTATTATATATTCAATTTAACGTAAAAATGATTATGAATAAAATACTATCATATTTAGAAATATGTGGTTTACTGTTTACTATGTCGGCCTGCAATGATTTTTTAACAGAAGAACCAACAAATTCTATATCCTCTGAGAATGCATTCGATAGTGAAAGTGACGTCGAAAATAATTTGGTCGGTGCTTATTCTACACTAGGTGAGACAGGTTTGTTAGGACGAGACTTATTGTGTTTAGGTGATGCATGTGCGGATGCTTGTTATCATACATCTGCATCTTATAATTTTTTGCAATTAGCTGCATGGAACGTATCGGAAACTGATGACGATCTTAATTATATATGGCAATATGGATATGAAGTAATAGATCGTACAGCAAGAATTATAGAAGCGGGTTCTAATTTCAGTGGAGCAACAATTGATGGCTACTTGGCGCAAGCTCATGCGTTAAGAGCTTGGACAACATTTTATTTAACTAATATTTTCGGACTACCATATACGGAAAATCCATCAGCTTCAGGAATAGTAAATGTAGAAACCCCAATTGCTACGGGTACAAAAGTTAGTCGAAATACAGTAGCTGAAAATTATGAATTTATACTTGCTGATATTAAAGATGCTGAATCATATTATAATGAATCAGATGTGTCAGATCCTGGAGTATATTATTTTAATAAAGCGGCAGTGGAAGCTTTGAAGTCGCGAGTATATCTTTTCATGGGTAATTATAAAGAAGCCCGAGAGGCCGCATTAGCAGCTATTGCAGCTTTTGGAAATGATAAATTAGTAGATACGGAGGCTGCATATAGCGCGATGTGGAATACTTCAAGTATGAGTAGTGAAGATATAATGCGTTTTCAACGGTCAGCAACGCAAACACACGATTATTATTTTATGTGGGGACCATCAGGAGGTATAGCTTTTGTTCCAGAGATTTTGACAGAATTTTCCAGTGATGATATTCGTCGTAGTATATATACAAGTACGATGTATGGTAAATTTGTCGGGACGGAATTAGGTAATGCAACGCTTAGCATTCCAATGTTTCGTTTAGCTGAATTGTATCTTACTATAGCTGAAACTTATGCAGTAGGAGATGATATAGATTATACAAAAGCTGCAGAATATTTAGCAATAGTAAGTGATGCACGTCATAGTGCCATTAGTGGACATATAGAAACGAACTCTAATATTCTACAACAGATACAACAAGAACGTAAATGGGAGACTTTGCAAGAAGGATTCAGATGGTTTGATGTGCGTCGTTGGGGATTGAAAATCAGTGTATATAATGGTAAGTATACTAATTTTGATATAGCTAAATTTTGTTATCCTATTCCTTCTGCAGAAATTAATTCCGGATTTGGGGTAACACAAACTACCGATTGGAGCTCAGCTCTTCCTAAATAAAAAATTAATCATGAAAGAAATTATTATATCAGGTAAACATTTAAATTTAGAAGAAATAAGTGATGTCTGTCGTCACAACGTTAGAGTTAAATTGAGTAAAGAATCTCGTGAGCGAATTATTCGTTCACGAGATGTTGTTGATGAATTGGTAGAAAGTGGTCGAATCGTATATGGAGTAACCACAGGGTTTGGAAAATTCAGTGATAAGATAATATCAAAGGATGATGTAAAATTATTACAAAAGAATTTGATAATGACTCATGCAGTAGGAGCCGGTCCTAATTTAAAAATAGAAGAAGTTCGAGGGGTTATCTTGTTACGAATAAATAATTTTGCAAATGGTTTTTCAGGTATTCGTCTTGAAGTGGTGGAGACGATGATCGATATGTTGAATAAGGGAGTAACGCCATTGGTCCCGCAAAAAGGTTCTTTAGGAGCAAGCGGAGATTTAGCTCCATTAGCTCATATGGTATTACCGATGATAGGATTGGGATTAGCTGAATATCAAGGTAAAGTTTATACAGGAGTGGAAGCTATGCAAATGGCAAAGATTCCAATTATTGAATTACAGGAAAAAGAAGGATTGGCATTGATTAATGGCACACAAGTAATGACGGCTGTAGGAGCTCTAGTCTTATATGATGCTATATCCTTAATGAAAGTAGCAGATATAGCATTAGCATTGAGCTTTGAAGCTCATGGTGGAATAATAGATGCTTTACAAGAAAGAATGCATACAGTGCGTCCTCATCAAGGACAAATAAATACAGCCAAAATTGTGCGCCAATTATTAAAAAATAGTCGGAATGTAACGCATCAAGGCGAAACACATACTCAAGATGCCTATTCATTGCGTTGTGCTCCGCAAGTACATGGAGCAAGCAAAGATGCTATAAATTATATTTTGAAAGAAGTAAATATAGAAATTAATTCTGTTACAGATAATCCAATAATTTTTTCTGATACGAAAGAGGGTATATCGGGAGGGAATTTTCATGGACAACCAATGGCATTATGTTTTGATTTCTTAGGGATAGCGATGTCGGAATTAGCCAATATCAGTGAAAGAAGAATTGAACGTATGGTGAATCCGTCATTGAGTAATTTACCGGCATTTTTAACAGAACATGGCGGTGTTAATTCCGGATTTATGATAGTACAATATTCTGCTGCTTCTTTAGTCTCTGAAAATAAAGTTTTATCACATCCCGCAAGTGTAGATAGTATCCCTTCATCAGCAGGTCAAGAAGATCATGTTAGTATGGGAACAATAGCGGCTAATAAGGCTCGTACGATATTAGAAAATTCAAGACGAGTAATAGCAATGGAACTTATGTGCGCGTGTCAGGCAATAGATCTTCGGGGCTGTAAAGAATTAGGCATTGGAACAAAATCGGCCTATCAAACAATTCGTTCAGTAATACCTCGTTTGTATCAAGATCGGCCTTTGTTTGAAGATATAAATACTTGTGAGTCTTTAATAATAAATCATGAATTGATTAATAATGTAGAATCATCTATTGGTGAAATTATATATTAAAATTAAGAACTATGGGAAATCAAGAAGTTAATAAATCAATGACGATAAAATTGGGAGATGATCTTCCAGAATATCCGATTTTCAAAGATGGAGTTCGTAGAGCTCCTAAACGAGAACTTTCGCTTAACGAAAAAGAAATAAAATTGGCCTTGCGTAATGCTTTACGTTATATACCTGAACATCTTCATGAAAAATTAGCACCCGAATTTATGGAAGAATTATTTACAAGGGGAAGGATATATGGTTATCGATATATGCCTAAAGAGCGTATTTATGGGCATCCTATCAATGAATATAAGGGGAAATGTATTGAGGGAAAAGCTTTTCAAGTTATGATAGATAATAATTTGAATCATGATGTAGCGTTGTATCCATATGAACTTACGACATATGGTGAAACAGGACAAGTTTGTCAAAATTGGATGCAATATCAACTCATTAAAAAATATCTGGAAGAAATGACTGATGAGCAAACACTTGTAATGATGAGTGGACATCCGATGGGCCTTTTTAGTTCACATAAAACGAGTCCGCGTATAGTTATTACAAATGGATTAATGGTTGGAATGTTTGACGATCCTGATACGTGGAATAAAGCTGCAGCGATGGGAGTAAGTAATTATGGACAAATGACTGCTGGAGGATGGATGTATATTGGCCCTCAAGGTATTGTTCATGGTACTTTTACTACTTTACTAAATGCTGGTCGAAAGGTATTAGGTATTGCCGATGATAGTGACTTAAGAGGACATTTATTTGTTACTTCAGGACTAGGAGGAATGAGTGGAGCACAACCAAAAGCTATTGAAATTGCTCATGGTGTGGGTATAATAGCTGAGGTTGATATTTCGCGAATAAAAACACGTCATGAGCAAGGTTGGGTAAGTCTAATAACAGAATCTAAGGAAGCAGCTTTTCAGATGGCAAAGAGATATATTGAAGATAAAGAAAGTATATCAATAGCATATCATGGGAATATAGTTGATTTATTGGAATATGCAGTTCAAAATAATATAAAGATTGAGCTATTGAGTGATCAGACTTCATGTCATGTTCCATATGATGGAGGGTATTGTCCACAAGGGCTTTCCTTTGAGCAACGTACAGAAATGTTAAGAACAGATAAGAATAAATTTAAAGATCTTGTAAATGCTTCTTTGATTAAACATTTTAATTTAATAAAAAAATTAACTGAACGAGGAACATATTTCTTTGATTATGGTAATTCTTTCATGAAAGCTGTGTTTGATGCAGGAGTAAAAGAAATTGCAAAAAACGGAATAGATACGAGTGAAGGATTTATTTTTCCGAGTTATGTTGAAGATATTATGGGTCCTATGATTTTTGACTATGGATACGGTCCTTTCCGTTGGTGTTGTCTTAGTGGAGAATCGGAAGATCTTCATAAGACGGATTTAGCAGCAATGAGTGTTATTGATCCTAATAGAAGAGGACAGGATCGTGATAATTATATTTGGATAAGAGATGCTGAAAAAAATAAGTTAGTGGTAGGAACGCAATGTCGAATCCTTTATCAAGATGCTTCAGGTAGATGCAATATTGCATTAAAATTCAATGAAATGGTAAGAAAAGGAGAGATAGGACCTGTTATGTTGGGTCGTGACCACCATGATACAGGTGGTACAGATTCTCCTTATCGTGAAACTTCTAATATTTATGATGGTAGTAACATTACAGCGGATATGGCAGTTCAATGTTTCGCTGGAAATGCAGGGCGTGGTATGAGCTTGGTCTCGTTGCATAATGGAGGTGGAGTTGGTATTAGTAAAGCAATAAACGGTGGCTTTGGTTTAGTATTAGATGGTAGTGAAAGAGTAGATAATATTATTAAAAAATCTATTCCTTGGGATACGATGATAGGAGTCTCTCGACGAAGTTGGGCGCGTTGTGAGCATTCTATTGAAACAGCCGCCTTATATAATCAAAATCATAAAGGTTGTGATCATATTACTCTTCCTTATTTGGTTAGAGATGATTTGATCGAAAAAGTCTATAAAAATTGTAATCATGAAAAATGAATTTCCTTTGGTAAATTGTGATAAAATCCAAGAAAAATT
>CAZKSK010000121.1:0-6936 GCA_964555225.1 uncultured Bacteroides sp. | reverse complement strand
GGAAAGAAATGATAACTATTATTTTACAGCACCATTCATTAATGGACCATGGACTAGACAAGGTCTTTTTTGTCCGAAAGGAACACTTACCTGGAACTCTCAGACAACTTATGTATTGATTCTTTCCGATGGAACTCCGATGTATATGGGAGATCGTTGGTCTTACCCTTATCAAGCTTCAGCTGCTACGTACGTATGGTTACCTTTATTGGTAAAAGGGAATTGTCTTTCGATACCGAGATATTGGCAAAGTTGGGATCCTACTACTATAAGACCTGTAAGTTGGCTAAAAAATACTGAAAAGAAAAAAATAAAATTTCATACCAATAGAGTAGGAGATAAAATAGAAATTGCTTTTAAAGGAACGCAAGTTGCTTTGATTGGCGAACAGACTCCTCATAGCGCTTATGCTAAAATTCGTCTTTTAGATAAGAATAACCATGAATTGTACTCTACAATTGTTGATTTTTATGCTAAGATTTTTTCTTCTGGAATTTGCTTTGTTTCTCCAAAATTACCTCAAAGTAAATATCGGCTAGTTGTTGAAGTAACAGGGATACGTCCAAATTGGACAGATAAGTCAGCACATATTTATGGGACAGATAATACATTTGTGACACTTAGTAATATCTGTATTTTTCAATAAGAATCGGATATTAAATCTGTTTAGCATGCATAATAGAATAAAAAGAGAAGTGTATATCTAATTGTTTATAAATAAGATATACAAAAAATGGAAAATTAATGAGAAAATTAATATTATTACTAATATGGTTCTTTTCACTGCAGGTTATTGCTGCTGATTATAACGTAAAAGATTTTGGTGCAACAGGTGGTGGTATTATACTGGACCATCTAGCTATTAATCGTGCTATTGATAGTTGTGTGGTTCATGGTGGAGGAAAAGTTGTCGTTCCTTCTGGTACTTATCTTTGTGGTAGTATACACTTAAAGAGCAATGTGGAATTACATTTAATGGCAGGTGCAAAAATACTGGCTGCACCTGAGAAGATGATAGCTTATGATGAGCCAGAAAAGTTTGACTTTCCAGAATATCAAGATGGTGGTCATACTTATTTTCATAATAGTTTAATATGGGCTGTCGGACAGCAAAATATTTCTATCACGGGACGCGGTATAATAGATGGGGATGGATTAACCCTGAAAGACACAGAATCTGCTGGTAATGTCGAAGGAGGAAGTATAGGAACAGGGGACAAGGCGATAGCACTCAAACAATGCCGGAATGTGTTAATTAGGGATATTATTATTTTTAAAGGTGGACATTTTGCTATTATTATGACAGGTTGTGAACTTGCTACAATAGATAATGTATTGATAGATACCAATCGTGATGGAATTGATATAGATTGTTGTAAATACGTTACAGTTTTGAATGCTAAAGTGAATACCCCTAAGGATGATGCTATTGTTCTGAAAAGCTCTTATGCCCTTAAGAAGTTAGTGATTTGCGAGCATATTCTTATTACAAATTGTCTCGTAACGGGATATAAATTAGGAACCTTTCTTAATGGAAAGTATATCCCAGAACCAGTTAATTGGGTTTGTGGCCGAATTAAATTGGGTACAGAAAGTAATGGAGGTTATCGAAATATTACTATTTCTAATTGTACCTGTATGTATAGTAGTGGTTTGGCTTTTGAGGAAGTAGATCAAGGAGTGATGGAAAATATTTTGGTCAATAATATTTCGATGAGTCATGTACATCATTATCCTATTTATATCACAACTGGATGTCGAAACCGTGGGCCGAAAGAACGATTAGATATTTCATTTGCTAAAGACATTATGATTAGTAATATCGTAGCTAATGATGTTGATTCTTTGGCTGGTATTATTGTAACGGGAATGAAAGATGTACCGCTCAGAAATATTTCATTTAACAATATTCGAATTCAATATCGTGGTGGTGGAACCCGTGATTTAGGTAATAAGAGTTATCGAGAACAAAGTACAAATTATCCTGAACCAAAATTTGCTAAGGAAACACCGGCATATGGATTATTTGCTCGGTATGTAGATGGGCTTGATGTTAATAATGTTTCATTCAGTGTTGAATTTCCTGATTATAGGCCAGCTGTAATATTGGATAATGTGAAAAATGTGTCAATTAATAATTTGCAGGCATTTGTGGAATACAGCGTTCCTAAAATAAAAACACGAAATGTTAAGAACGTAAAGGTGGATGGATTATCTTTCCGTTAGATTATATTGCTATTATTAAATAATATATAAAATATATATGAGGAAAATTTGGAATCTTGGAATATTTATGCTACTTTTATTGGTACAAATTCCGATAGGGGCTATAAATGATGTCATTAGTAATCCTATACTTCCTGGGTTTCATCCTGATCCATCCATTTGTCGCGTGGGTGATGATTATTATCTTTGCACGTCGTCGTTTACTTGGTTCCCAGGTTTGCCGATATACCACAGTCGCGATCTTGTGAATTGGGAATTAGTAGGCCATGCAATAAACCGTGTTGGTATGGTGCAACTTAACGGTGTATGCGACAAAGACGGTATATGGGCACCGACGTTGAGATATCATAATGGACTTTTTTATATATTTTGTAATGTTTCAAATGGTGGTAATTTTTACCTTTATGCTAGTACTGTCAGTGGTACATGGTCAGATCCTGTATGGTTAAAAGACGCACCAGGCATTGATCCAGACATTTTTTGGGATGATGACGGTAAGAGCTATATGTTAGCTAATCAATGGGGAATGGCAGATTCAAAATATAAGGACCATTGTGTAATATGGATTCAAAAAATTAATCTCAATAGCGGACAACTCGTGGGTGAACGTCATTATCTTTCGACAGGACATGCTACCAATGCAAAAAATACGGAGGCTGCTCATTTATACAAGATAGGTCAACGCTATTTATTGTCATTGTCTGAAGGTGGAACAGACTTTTATCATGCAGTAACATTACATTGGGCTGATAATATCTTCGGTCCATATTATCCTCAAAAGGTAAATCCTGTTTTGAGTCAGCGGCAGTTCGGGCATTATTGTTATATTCAGTGCGTAGGGCATGCAGATTTAGTACAGACTCGTCAAGGTGATTGGTATGCTGTAACTTTAGGTAAACGGATGATAAACGGACTATATGCATTTACACGTGAAACTTTCTTGTGTCCTGTAGAGATTCAGCAAAACGAATTTATATTTAACCCCGGGAAAGGTGGTTTGACGATAGAAATTCCACACCCTAGACTTCCTGAATCACCAGTTATAAAATTATCTGATTGTGATGAGTTTAATGGTGATACGCTCCAGTTAGGTTGGTATTGCGAACGTATTCCACGTTGTAGATTCTGGCATATAGCTAGTGGTAGTCTCTGGCTTTCACTTCTGCCTGAAACGCTCGATAATCTCGTTTCACCAGCCCTGTTAATGCGACGCATTACTTCTAATCACTATACTGCTACAACTTCGATTGACTTTTCTACTCATCGGTATAACGAAGTAGCAGGTTTGGTGCTTTATCGGAACACGCATGCATATATAGCTTTGCTCAAAACTGCCGATTCCTTGCGTGTGATAGTTGGTAATCATTTTGTTGCTTCAGTTGCTTATCGTAAATCTATTGTTTTTGTTCGTTTAGAAGCTAATGGTTTATTGGCCCGTCTTTCATATGGTCCAGATGCATCAACTTTCCAATCTTTCATCACAGTTAGTCTTAATTCCTTGGCAGAAGATGGTAAATTTAATCGTTTTAATGGTTTAGGTATTGGTCTTTACTCTTCAGCCTGTGGTAAACGTTCTAAACGATTTTCTCGTTTTGATTACTTTAAATATAAGGATATAAAATGAATGCGAAAAGTAAATAATTTAGTTGGAGAAAAAACACTTCTTTCCGTAGATACAAATATAAAAGAGTTTTATTTGTGAAGTATTATTTTTATTTTTGTAATCAAATATTTATTTGAAGAAAATATGAAAAAAATATTGCGAAGAGGATTAAGCATAATAGTAGTTTTTTTAGTTGTTACGATTTATATTCAAGCTAAAGATTTTGTTGTCACAAATTTTGGGGTAAAACCGGATGGCATTACGATAAATACTACATCCATTCAATCTTTGATTGATCGAGTCAATAAAAAAGGAGGTGGAAGAATCGTTTTTCCGGAAGGCAAATTTCTGACCGGGTGCTTACATTTAAAATCGAAAGTTGAATTGCATTTTCAGATGGGGGCAGTCTTATTAGGAAGTACGGATCCTTTTCAATATTTTGAACTTAAGTCGACGAATAAACAGAATTCTGAAAGAAAAGACAATTCGAATTTGGCTCTAATTGTAGCTAACGGAGCCGATCATATTTCTATTACAGGTCAAGGGTCTATTGATGGACAAGGGTTGGCATTAGCGTTGAATGCAGACAGTCTCCATCATGCCGGTGTTTATTTGGATAAGAATTATAATTATAGAAGGATGCGTCCCAGTGAGTTGGTACGTCCCAAGTTACTTTATATTGAGAGTTGTAAAAATGTCCATATAGATTCTTTAAAAATGCGTAATAGCGCTTGTTGGGGATTGTCTTTTGACTTATGTTCTAACTTGTCACTAACTAATTTAACAGTTCATAATCGGGCTTATTGGAATAATGACGGCATTGACATAACGGATTGCAAAAATGTACGAATCATAGGATGTAATGTAAATTCCGCCGATGATGGTATTTGTTTGAAATCATATCATGCCGATAGTTTTAATGATTCGGTATATATTGCCAATTGTGAAATTCGTAGTAGTGCCAGTGCGATAAAATTCGGCACAGCTTCTTATGGCGGATTTAAGAATGTATTTATCAATCATATTAAAGTATTCGATACTTTTCGTTCGGCCATTGCAATAGAATCTGTAGATGGTGGAGATATTGAAAATGTGCAAGTTCATGATATTGTAGCACGAAATACAGGAAATGCCATTTTTATTCGTTTGGGACAACGGACGGGTAATAAATCCGGAAGTATTCGCAATATAGTGATTTCTGATTTGGATGTGGAAGTCCCATTCGGTCGACCTGACATTAATTATGATTTAAGAGGACCGGAAGTGGATTTTTTCCACAATCCGTTTTCTTCTTCTATTTGCGGAATTCCAGGGAATTGTATAGAAAAAGTTCATTTGGAAAATATAAAGATTATATATCCCGGACGTTCGTCGAGAGGAATGGCTTATTCTCCGCTTAGTCGTTTGAATGAGATACCGGAACAGATTAAAGAATATCCGGAGTTCTCAATGTTTGGGGAATTGCCGGCATGGGCTTTTTATGTGCGTCATGTAAATGGACTTAGTATGAAAAATATGACATTGGTTTTGAAAAATGATGATTTTCGTCCGGCTTTTGTTTTTGATGATGTAAAAACTTTTTCAATAAAAGATTGTACTCTTCCTTCATATAAAAAAATCGGTCAGGTTGTTTTGAGAAATTGTGAAGATTATGATATATCTCTTCAAGATCAGATTATGGAAATTCGTTAATTAGTGAAAATATAATAGACTTCAATGATATGAAAAAAATATTTTTGATTTTTTGTTTGTTATGCTTAAACCCTTGTATCTCATTTGCTCAACAAGATTGGACTACATACGTACAAACTCTGATAGGAACAGATAATAGTAAAACTCCTACAGGCGGTTTGTTTGGTAAAGGAGATGATGAAATGGGACAAGTAATACCTGCTGTATTTTCGCCGAATGGGATGAATTTTTGGACTCCGCAAACAAAAGATACGGAACAAAAAAGTCTGGCTCCTTATTATTATAAGGATAGGCGTATTCAGGGATTCCGTAATTCACATTGGATTAACGGGGGATGTACTCAAGATTATGGAACAGTTACATTGATGCCTGTTTCAGGAAACCTTAAATGTCTGCCCGAAGAACGTTCAAGTTCGTATTTACATGATGAAGAAATTTCTACACCCTATTATTATAGCGTTAATTTAAGGGATTATAAGATAAAAGCCGAAATGACGGGCACTTCAAGGGCCGGAATCTTTCGTTTTACTTATCAGGGAGATGGAAATGCATATTTGATTGTTAATCCTAATAGTGATGAAGGAGAAGGATATATTGAATATGATGCTCGGACAAATGAGATTCGAGGATACAATCCTGTTCATCGGATTTATCAGGGATGGGGAGAAAAGGCAGGCTTTAGTGGTTATTTTGTAATTTCTTTAAACAAGAAAATACTTTCATTCGGAACATACAAAGGGCATGAATTATCGGAAGACAAAACTTCTATCGGGAAGTCTCATGCTATTGGCATGTATTTTCGCCTTTCCGTAAAAAAAGGAGAATCGGTTTTAGTGAGAGTTGGTTCTTCCTTCACCGATATGGACGGTGCTGCAAAAAATCTGCAAGCAGAGATACCTGATTGGACTTTCGATCGGGTGAAGAATAATTTACATAAACTTTGGAACAGACATCTTTCTGTTATTCAAGTGAATGATACGAATGAAAATGCGAAACAACTTTTCTATAGTGCTATGTATAGAGCATCATTCCTTCCTCATGTCATTAATGATGTTGACGGACGATATCCAGCATTTGCCAAAGGTCAACCGATAATGATAGCCAAAGATCATGCTTATTATGATGATTTTAGTATGTGGGACACATATCGTTCGCTTCATCCGTTGTTAAATATCATCGATCCCCAAAAATCGGCAGATATGATAAACTCTTTATTGGATAAGTATGATGAAGGAGGATGGCTTCCCATTTTTCCTTGTTGGAACAGTTATACTTCGGAGATGATAGGTGATCATTGTATTTCATTAATAGGTGATGCATATGTGAAAGGAATTCGCAACTTTGATACAAAAAAAGCATACAAAGCTATGAGAAAGAATGCTTTTGAGCAACCTGTTACATATGCTGAATATAAA